>CAYRVZ010000066.1:0-11881 GCA_964427815.1 uncultured Saprospiraceae bacterium
GGGTTATTCATATTAATAGGAGGAGCCGCATTCGCTCTGACGACAATCACCCCATAAACGCTGTACGAAATCGCAATGATTGTAAAGGCGAAAACAAAATTATGCATGTCCGCCCATCCTTTCTTGCGAGTAAATTTCAGCCCAAAGAATAATACAGCTGCAATAATAAGCACAGCCACAACCAGACCGGCATGTCTAGGTAGTCCTAATGAATTCACTAAAGGGATTTCTAAGGAAGCCCATAGGTTTGGAATTCCTGTTACAATTGTTTTTTGGATCAAGCCGATTAATATCGTACCAATACCCAAAGACAAAATAGCTCCAAGAAGGCCGCCTTTAGGATATTTCTTATAATAATATAACAAGGCAATAGCCGGAAAAGCCATCAAACTCAATAAGTGGACACCTATCGACATACCGGCTGCTACAATAGAAAAAATCAACCATCTATCATTTTGGGGGTCATCAGAAAGTGCATACCATTTTACTGCAGCCCAATAGGTCATCGTCGTAAAAAAGGTGGACATCGCATAGACCTCTCCTTCTACTGCCGAAAACCAAATCGAAGGGGCAAAGGCTGTAACCAATCCTGCTACCACTCCAGCACCTGCAACCGCTATCATTTCTCCTTGGTCTAAAGCGTTTTGGCGACCGACTAACAGTAAACGACCAAATTCCATCGTGGTCTTTGCCACAAACATTGCTGCAAATGCCGTAAAGACTCCTGAACTTAAATTAACCATAAAGGCTACAGTCGCAGGATTATCCGAAATTATATGCCCCAAAAGTGCAAACATTCGGCCCACAATCATAAACAAAGGGGCTCCAGGCGGGTGAACGACTTCTAGCTTATCCGCTCCAGTCAAAAATTCTCCACAATCCCACAAACTCCCAGTTCGTTCTACTGAATATAAATAAACGAGGAAGGCTACGCCAAAAACTATCCATCCCGCTATTCTAGAAGTACGTTTAAATGTATTCATTTGATTTTTTTTATTACTTAACTTCTTTTGAGTCATTCGCTTATGCAAAAAGAAAAAGGTAGATTTCGATACAGTAATATCGGTTTCAAAGTGGGCAAAATTACACAATAATCTACATTTAGCACGCAGATTACAGGCATTTTTGCATTTTACGCTTAATCTTTAACGTTTCTCATAGGCTTTACTTACCTTTGACCACCCAAAACGCTTTGTTTTATGAGAATATTGATACTCGCTATATTGGGATTTTTGCTTTACAGGTTGGTTTTTCAGCCCGCCAAAGAAGGGTACATTGATAACCCTAAACCCAGGATACTCAAAAAAGACCGAAAACCTCAACCTGAAAAAAAACCACCCAAAAAAGACGTGGACTATACTGATTATGAAGAAATTGACTAAAGAGTACATCGTCTATGAAGATGAACAAATCGTGCTGATTAATAAGCCTTCAGGCATATTAACACAGCCAGATACCAAAAGTAAAAGTGATTTATTGACTTTGACTAGTGAGTATCTTGGGTATCCAGCTTTTTTGGTGCATAGAATTGACAGACCTGCTTCGGGGCTGATACTCTATGCCAAATCCCAAAAATCGGCTAATGCCATGTCTGCCCTTTTTCGCAAGAAAACTATTCAAAAAGAATATTTGGCGCTCCTCGAAAAAAATGGAGACTTATTACCCGTCGGACAATTGGAGCATTTTCTCAATAAAAATAGTAAGAATAATAAGTCTTATGTAGAGCCAACGGGTAAGAAAGCCATCTTACAATACGAAATATTGAAGACCCTAGATAATTATTATCTAGTCAAAATCAACCTTAAAACGGGACGCCATCATCAAATTCGAGCCCAGTTTGCAGCCGAAGGATTTCCAATTAAGGGAGATAATAAGTATGGCGCAAAGCGCAATAATCGGGATCGCTCTATTCATCTACATGCGTGGAAAATTACCCTACCTGAACTAAAAACCCAAACGGGTGAGTTGCCGCTTACCGATCCTCTCTGGGCCGTCGTCGATAAATTACTACAGTAAAATGGAACTGGACAGTATCAAAATTCATTTTGAACAAGGCGATTTGTGGGCGTTGAATATTTCGCTGGCAATTATTATGTTTGGAGTGGCTTTAGATATTCGAGTAAGTGATTTTAGAAGGTTATTACGTCAGCCCAAAATTTTGTTGACCGGTATTTTAGCACAATTTATTTTGATGCCTGCGCTTACCTTTTTAATTGTATGGGTCGCGAAGCCGATGCCCAGTATTGCCTTAGGCTTGATAATGGTGGGGGCTTGTCCTGGCGGAAATATTTCTAATTTCTTGAGCAAACTCGCCAAAGGAAATGCAGCTCTGTCTGTTAGCCTGACAGCCTTTGCGACTTTAGTGGCTGTAGTAACTACTCCTTTAAATTTTTATTTTTGGGGTTCACTGTATCCACCTGTTCAAGAGATCTTGCAATCCGTGTCGATTGATCCGTTTGAGTTATTTAAATTGATTGGATTGATATTGGCGCTTCCATTAGCATTAGGAATGGTGATGCGTCACTTCAAACCCTACTTGTCCGATAAGATAAGTAAGCTATTGAAGCCTTTTTCCATTTTAATATTTGCGGCCTTTGTGGTAATCGCCTTTGCAGGAAATTTTGATATTTTTATGGGCCATATTCATTATGTTTTGTTTTTTGTTATTATTCATAACTTACTGGCTTTTTTGTTGGGCTACACGACTGCAAGTATTTTTGGGCTTTCGCAAAATGACAGAAGAACCATTGCAATTGAAACGGGTATTCAAAATGCCGCTCTAGGCATGTTATTGATTTTTCAATTTTTTGATGGACTTGGTGGAATGATGCTTTTGGCTGCTTTTTGGGGTATTTGGGACATACTAGCTGGCTTAATTTTGGCTTTAAGTTGGGCAACTTATAAACCTTTAGCAAAATGAAAAAAAATTGGGGCTATTCTCTTTTTAAAAACATTACGAAATTAGTATTATTTTTTACCTTTCGGGAAAGAAGGGTGCTCCATGCCAACCGTGTCCCCAAAAAAAATCCAGTGCTTTTTGTCAGCAACCACCAAAATGGCTTAATGGATGCTATCCAAATACCGACCACTATTAATCGGGAGGTTCATTTTATGACACGGGCAGATGTCTTCAAGAATCCGACCATCGGAAAGTTTTTAAGAAGCCTAAACCTGATCCCAATTTATCGACTTCGAGACGGACGTGCGAAGCTTGCCTTGAATAAAAAAATACTAGCAGATTGCGCTGAATTGCTAATAAAAGGGGAGACTTTACAGATGTTTCCAGAAGGCAATCATCATGCTCAGCGCTATCTACGCCCATTTAAAAATGGATTTGCAGAAGTTGCTTTTATGGCACTGGAAAGAAAACCAGACTTGCCATTAAAGATTATTCCTGTTGGTTTAAATTATAATAGTGGGCATGGTTTTCCCGCTACTATTGCAATTATATATGGCAAGCCTATTGATGCAAGAGATTACTATGATCCTCAAAATTTGAAAGATAGTATTATTAGTTTAAAGGAAGCCGTCTTGCAACAAATGCAAATCTTGACGACCCATATACCCAAGGAAGAATATGATAAATTACTTGAACAACTAGAAGATGAAGGCATTGATTTTTTAAATCCAAAAGCAGCTAACGCACTGATTGCTTCTCGAAATTTTAAAGGAGGTAAACAGAAAATCGACAAGCGTAATGTCTGGGAAAATTTTGTTTACTACATATTCACCCTAACCAATCTTCCGCCATTATTGCTTTGGTGGAATCGTAAAAAAGGCATTAAGGATCTGGCTTTTGTCAATACGTTTCGATTTGTTTTTGTTTGGGTGCTCTTTCCTATTTATTATTTATTCGTAGCGGGTGTCATTAGCTATTTTTTCGGCAATGGTCTTGCTTGGTGGTATCTTGGTTTTAGTATTTTGTTGGGATATTTGCGCAAGCGACTACCAGTTGCATTTGCCGTTGTAAAAATTTAAAAAAAGGCTAATTTGATTTAAAAAGGTGATAATCACTATCAAAAAATAGTATCTTGCTTTTTTAAAAAATTAAAATAGAATAATAAAGAGGCATTTTTTGTTGATTTTAGATTTTTCGGGTTGGATCCTAATGAAAAATTGAATTTCCATCTGGGTTTAGTGGTGGATATTCCATTGAGTACAACGATGGGCTTCAAACTGGAGCTATCTTTTCAAGAAAAGGTTGAGAATTTGATTTGAGCGAATTAAAGGAGGATCTTGATGAAGGAGAAAGCATAAAGGGATACCCTTCGGTCGTGGTTGGTATTCACCATCGTGTTAATATGCACCACTTTCCAAAAGCTCGAACAATCAATACCTTTCCATAGGTTTTCCTCTTTGCAAGAAAACCGAATGGCACAAAATATTTTGCGCTATTGGATGTCGTTATTGGGTTTAGTCAGCGGAAAGCATAAAATTTCGTTTGGCTACCATTCGGTTTCTTTTAGTAAAGGGAAACCAAGTAAATAACATAACTTTCCTTATCTTTGCCAGTCATGGCCTTCAAACTAACATCCAAATTTCAACCGACAGGCGACCAACCTAAAGCCATTGAATCTCTCGTGGCAGGCATAGAAGATGGCACACATGCCCAAGTCCTGCTAGGCGTCACGGGTTCGGGCAAAACCTTTAGCATGGCGAATGTCATCGCTCAGTTAAATAGACCCACTTTAATTCTAACCCATAACAAAACATTGACTGCTCAGCTTTATGGAGAGTTCAAAGAGTTCTTTCCTGATAATGCCGTAGAATATTTTGTGTCTTATTATGATTACTACCAACCCGAAGCCTACATCGCCCACTCTGACCTTTACATCGAAAAGGATTTGCAAATTAATGCAGAAGTGGACAAACTGAGACTTCGAGCTTCCTCTGCCCTACTCTCTGGACGCCGGGATGTCATTATCGTAGCTTCTGTTTCTTGTATTTATGGCATGGGTAACCCGGAAGAATTTAAAAAAGGAATCATCTCTGTCGAAGAAGGGCAAACCATCTCTCGAAATCGTTTTTTATATGACTTATCCGATGCCCTTTATAATCGCAATGATGCAGAACTAGAACGGGGCTCCTTTCGGGTAAAAGGTGACACCGTGGACATCAACCTCCCTTATGTGGATTACGGATATCGCATCACGTTTTTCGGTAACGAGATAGAAACCATTGAAATCATGAATCCCGAAACAGGACGACGGGGAGAAAAACTCGGCAATGCGGTCATCTATCCTGCCAATCTATACATTGCACCCAAAGACCGAATGGGTCAAGTCATCAAAGAGATTGAAAATGAGCTCTTTGAGCAGAAAAATTATTTTGAATCTGAAGGTCGGATACTGGAAGCCAAACGAATTTCAGAACGGGTCGGTTTTGATTTAGAGATGATTCGGGAATTGGGTTATTGCTCAGGGATTGAAAACTATTCGCGTTTTTTTGATGGACGCAAACCAGGCACACGTCCTTTCTGCTTGTTAGATTATTTCCCTAGCGATTATGTGACTTTTTTGGACGAAAGTCATGTAACCATTCCACAACTAAAAGCCATGTGGGGTGGAGATCGTGCTAGAAAACAGTCCTTAGTTAACTTCGGATTTAGACTACCTTCTGCATTGGATAACCGCCCGTTGAGTTTTGATGAATTTAATAGAGTAACAAACCAAATCATTTATGTCAGCGCAACACCCAGCGACTATGAATTTGAACAAACTGGCGGGGTCATTGTAGAGCAAATCATCCGCCCAACGGGCTTACTCGATCCTCCTATTGAAGTGAGAGCTAGCATCAATCAAGTCGATGACTTACTAGATGAAATCAAACAAAGAATACAAAAAGACGAACGAATCCTCGTCACGACTTTAACAAAAAAAATGGCAGAAGAATTAGCCAAGTATTTCATCAATCTCGATGTCAAAACCAGATACATCCATTCTGAGGTCGACACTATGGAACGAGTCGAGATATTACGTGATTTACGGCTAGGTGAATTTGATGTCTTAGTGGGTGTAAACCTATTGAGAGAGGGGTTAGACTTACCAGAAGTCTCTTTGGTTGCCATCTTAGATGCGGACAAAGAAGGTTTTTTACGGAACGAAAGATCGCTCACACAGACAGCTGGGCGTGCCGCTCGAAATCCCAATAGTATTGTTATTTTTTATGCAGATCGTATCTCCAACGCCATGCAAGCAACCATCGACGAAACGAACCGCCGTCGAGCCATCCAAATGACCTATAATGACAAACATAATATCACGCCCACATCCATGCGTAAAACACGAGAGGAGATTCTCGCTAAAAAATCTATTCTTGATATTAGACCGGAATTCAAAGCATACGTGGAGCCTGAAATGCCCGACATAGCAGCAGATCCGATTATCAGCTACATGTCCAAAGAACAACTTGAACAAAGTATCAAAGCAACCGAATTTAAAATGAAAAAAGCAGCCAAAGAATTAGACTTCATTACCGCTGCCCAATATCGAGATGAATTATTGGTTTTAAAAAAACGGCTGTAAAGATAGCTCAAAACTAAAGCAGACAACTCCTACTAAGCATAAAATTTTAACTTACTACCATTCGGTTTCTTTTAAAAAGGGAAACCATGGAAGGGTAATGTATAAGAAGTAAAATAAAATTTATGGCGTCAAGCCATGCTACCGTTAAAAAAGGACAGATTTCAAACCGTTCATCCACTAAATCATCGAGTCCGATTCAGTCCAGCCTTCGCCTTGCCATGTAAGGCATTTTTATATTGGGCTGGCTTTATTTTTAATACTTGATTGAAAAACTGGCGAGCTTTAGTCACATCACCTAATTTTTCATAAATCAATCCGACTTGCAAAGCGGCGTTGCAGGGATAATAAGAAGTAGTATTATTTTTTTCGGCAATGACATCTAAATACCGGATAATCGCTTCAGTTGACCAGCCTAATTTTTGGCTCACCCTTGCCGATCGATACAAAAACTCTAACTGTAAGTCCTTTCCGACAAAATCATCGGAGTGATATTTTTCTAACAATTTGTGTGTATGTTCATAATACCCCCCATCAAATAACATCCTAGCTTTAAGCAGTCTCACATCTGGCATCTTTCCCGAAAGGGCATCCTTATATGCCGCTTCATCCCCTTCCTGTTGTTTATTTCCTTTTGATTTGACCAAAGACATATAGTGGTTGTATCGAGATTGGCTTCCTTGGATCAAGGCATTCCAAGCTAATTTTTGATAAGCCTCTTTTATATAAGACTGTCCTTTTTGTTGTGCCAAAAACAAATTAAAATCTTTTGCGCAAGCCTTGTCCAAACGATACAGCTTAGTCAAGCCCGCCATATAGTGTAGATAAGGTAAATCAAAATAATGAGTACCTTTTGGCCGATGCCTCAATAGTAATTCTGCCTTATCCGACTTACCCGCATGCAACGCTATATTTGCCCGCACAAAACAACCTAGCGGATTTGTTTTAGGATTCAACTTGCTTTTGGAAATCACTTCCCACGCCTTATCCCCTTGATTAGTTAAGTGCAACAAAAGAAAAGCGTACATTATTTCTGTTTCGGCTCGAAAGATGAATTCATTTTTTTCAGCATAAGCCAATACCGATTCTATCTCTTCCCTTCCTTGCGGAATAGAACCATCTATCTTACCGATTAGCTTTACGCCCCAGCGGTATTTGTCAGGCACAGAACCCACGATAGAGTGCAAAATCCCCAAGCTCTTATCATTGGCAATAAAATCTGGAAACTTCTTTTTATTCTTCTTGAGTAATTGATACGCATCACTGACTTCATTGAAAGCAGACAGATACTCACCAAATTTAATCCGCAAAAGTGCCCAATGTAGATTGATTTCTGCTTGTGCATAAAGATGATAAGGAGAAGTTTTCTCACCTGACCTTATTTTGCGTAAGCGTTTAAATTTATTCTTTTGAAGTTGCTTAAACAATGCTTTATCCTCAGTGATAAAAATCTTAAAGAAGTCGATATAATCCTCAATGTGATAAACAATGAGATTTTCTGGCTCATATTTTTTGAGTAGATTAATGGCTTTCTCCGCTTCGTCTAAGCGTAGATTAATGGCTAATTGGTACGCATCTTTTGCTCGAACCGAATACTCAAAATAGGCTACTTTTGCCAACCCTTGATTCGGCAGCCACAAAAGTAACATCAACAAAATAGCAAAAAAGTGCTGCACAGGAGTATTATAATGTTCTATAATCTAACGCAAAAATAAGCTTTTTCTTATTCATTTGAACGCCCATCCATGATTTAGTGAGCTTCACCCCAATCTAAGACCCAAGCATAAAAAAAAGCCATCCAAATAACTGGATAGCTTTTTATATAAATCTTGAAAGTGCATCAAACTTCTTCTTCCTTTTTCTTCCTTGCCAATATTTCTGGATCTACTAGTACTCTTCCGCAGTGCTCACAAGCAATGATTTTCTTAAAAAGAGCCAATTCTAATTGAATTTGGGCAGGCACTTTATTGTAACACCCCCCACAAGCATCTCTATCTACGGGTACTACTGCCAAGCCATTACGGTAGTTTTTTCTGATTTTTACATAGCTTTTGAGCAATCGTTCAGTAAGTTTCTTTTTGGCTCTTTCAGAAGACTTGCCCAATTTTTCTTCTTCTTTTTCTGTCTTTTCGACGATTTTATCTAGTTCAGATTGCTTTAATTTCAAAGCGGCCTCCATTTCCTTTAGCTCGTCTTTTAGACCTTTGACTACTTCTCCACGCTTTTCTTTCAACCGTTCAGAGTCGCCAATACGCTTCTCCGCCAGTTTAATATCAAGCTCTTGATCCTCTAATTCTTTGGTCAATGCTTTAAATTCTCTATCATTTCGCACCTCATCCATCTGCTTCTTATACTTCTTGATAAGTGCAGCTGCATCCTTCATTATTCCTTTATGACCCGATATCTTTTGGTCAATCTCATTGATTCCTCCTTCCAATCGACTGATACGCGTTTGCATCCCTACAATATCATCTTCCAAGTCTTTCACCTCCATCGGCAATTCACCGCGAAGGATTTTTATTTTATCCAATTCTGAATCGACAAGTTGAAGCTTATACATGGCTTTCAACTTGTCTTCTATGGAGGTTGTGTCTATTTTCTTTGCCATTAGGTAAAGTATTTTACAGGATTTGTATTCGTTTTTGTCAAACGGAGTGCAAAGTTAGGAAATTTTTCCGACAAATACCCATATAAAAGTGGTATAGTAAATTGCTCACTTTCGTAATGCCCGATATCCGCTATCAAAATCTTATCCTCTGCATCAAAAAACTCATGGTACTTAAAATCGCCTGTAACAAACACATCCGCACCAGCCGCTATCGCATCTTTCAACAAAAAACTACCCGATCCACCACAAAGCGCTACTTTCTGAATGGGTTTACCCAACAATTGAGTATGTCGAATACAACCCGTCTGCATGCTATTCTTTAAAAAAGCTAAGAATTCTAATTCGTCAACGGGCTTTTTAAGTGTACCGATTACACCCGCCCCAATACTGGGCGTATCCCCGGATTTCGGTCTCAAGATACTCAGGTTATTTACCTTTAACCTATCGGCTATCATTGCATTAACGCCGTGCAGCACATTATCTAGGTTGGTGTGAATGGCATAGATTGCGACGCCTTTTTTGATAGCCAAAATAACGGTTCGCTCAACATAGGTTGCGCCAATCAACTGCTTCAAGCCACCGAAAATAATGGGGTGATGAGCCACCACTAAATTACAACCATTTGCGGAAGCCTCTTCGATAACGGCCTCTGTCACATCTAAACTTATCAGACAACCCGTACATTCCATTTGGTCATCCCCTACTATCAATCCAGCATTATCATAAGATTCTTGCAAATGGCTAGGCGCTACTGCTTCAAGGTATTGAGTAATCTCTTTAATTTTCATGATTGTTTCTTTTTTCCCGCAAGGATCTTTTCCTCAATAGAGGTCGTCGAAAACCCTTCCACAAAGGGCAAACTTTTTACGTCCCCTCCTGCCTCCAAAACGACATCGGATCCTATTATTTGTGTAGGCAACCAGTCGCCCCCTTTCACTAACACATCTGGCACAATGGTTTTGATTAACTTATACGGTGTATCTTCCGAAAAAACCGTCACAGCATCCACAAAAACGAGCGAAGCGAGCATATAATATCGGGTCATTTCATCTTGGATAGGGCGTTTTTCACCTTTCAGTCGAGTGATCGAATCGGGCGAATTAGCGGCTACTATCAGTATGTCGCCTAGCTCTCTTGCTTGCGCCAAATAATGCAAATGCCCGTAATGCAGAATATCAAAACAGCCATTGGTAAAAACAACTTTTTTCCCTTCTTTACGCCATGTATTTCTCCTTTCGGAAAGGCTTTCCCAATTGAATATTTTCTTTTGAACGAGATCTTTAAGCATTTTGTGTTTGTTAAACCGAAATAACACCCCAATAGTAGATTAATTATTTTTTTATTGAATCATGTCCCAAAAGTCATTAACCTAGGGTTTGGACGGGCTTATCTCACGAGGAACAGAGGCTCCCTTATATCCACGATTCAAAATAGGCATTAAAATAAAAGACAACAATCCTAGAATCGCAATCCCAAAAACCTGAATTGTAAAGAAAATAATATTGGCAAACGAGAAGCCATCCCCCGCACTAATTCCATACAAAGAAAGCCCCGCTATTACCATGGCATGGTAGGTACCCATTCCGCCAGGAGACGGGACAATCATCCCCAAACTAGCAAAAACAAATACAAGCAAACCTGCTTGAGGGCCGAGATGTGCAGTTGGAAGAAAGGCATTAAAACAAAGGTAAGTCATCAAATAATACATTACCCAAATCAACAAAGAATGAAATAAGAACCCAGCGATGTTATCCAATTTCAATATCGTCTTCACACCTTCCATCAAGCCTTTCACTATGTTACTCACTTTTTTGTAAATGAGGTTATTGCTAAACTTTTGACGATTCTTAAAACCCCAAAAAACGCCTCCTAACAACACCACCAAAACGCTCCAAAATATTGGACTTGAAATGATTTTTTCACCTGGCAAATTTGCCTCTTCTTGTAGATAATTCAACAAGGTATCCGATTCAAATATCATGGCCAATCCAAAGACTAATATAAACGAAATCATATCCACAATCCTATCTACCACAATCGTACCCACGACTTTCTCCGTAGGAATTTTTTCAACCTTAGATAAGGATGTTGCTCTGATTAATTCTCCCAACCTAGGTAGCCCTAAATTGGCGATATACCCAATAAAAATAGAGAAAAGCAAATTGATATATCGAGGCGTGTACCCCATTGGTTTCAATAACATCTTCCATCGAGCGGCTCGACTAAAATTACTAATGATAAACAAAAACACCACCAATATTAACCAACTATAATCCGCCTCCGCAAAGTCTGTAAGTACTTTATCCAATAAGCTACAATCCACAGCAGGCACGCCATCAATTTTGCATTGTTCCTGATACGCTGCTTCTTGCTTCGTAAAGACGTAGTAAAGTATCCCCAAACCAATACTGAGGAAGAGCAACATCTGCAAGATATTCTTAGCAACTTTGTTAAAGGCTGGCACTAATTATTTTAGGTTTTGTGGAGTTTGTTATTTGCATCTGGAAAGACCATTTTAGGTTTATACGCCCGAGCTTCTTCTGGAGTCATATATCCATAAGCGATGATAATGAGTGTGTCTCCCACCATGGCACGACGTGCTGCCGCGCCATTCAACCCAATGACACCAGAGCCTCTCTCGCCTTTTATGACATAGGTTTCGAAACGTTCTCCATTGTTATTATTTACAATTTGGACACGTTCACCTTCCATAAAATCCGCTGCATCCATTAAATCTTCATCGATGGTTATG
>CAYRVZ010000067.1:0-11875 GCA_964427815.1 uncultured Saprospiraceae bacterium
TCCCTTATTAATAATACCATGCCGAGTCACAAGTAATTGTGACTCGGTTTTTTTTTGGGTTGGCGGAGGATCGCTCCCTTCGGTCGCGTTCAATGCTTCCTTCGGTCGCGTTCAATGCTAAATCAAAAAGAAAAGATAGCCAAGACCCAGTACCATTACCAACTTGATTAGCTGGCTAGAACGATGCAAGTCTGCCACCGTTAGGCTTCTGAAAGTTGCATATATTATCTTCAAAACCAAGCCTCCAACTAAAAGTAAATATGAAAAGTTATTCCAATTTCTAGAACTAAATAAAAATACTAAGTAGTAAATAATCAAGACTAGTACTATTGATCCCAAAGTATTTGCGACCTTTTGCGAAAGCGATAACCCATACAGGACGGGCAATGTCTGTGCGCCATGTGCTTGATCGCCTGTGATATCCTCCATGTCTTTAATGACTTCGCGCCAGGCAGTTGTTAAAAAAGCCATGACGGCATAACTCATGAAAATATTGAGAATAAAAGAAGTGCTAGATTTTTCCGAAAGGGAATTAAAGCCCAATCGCTCGGCGTATAAAATAATGCCAGGGACAAAAGCACAATAGGCTGCAATAATTAAATTGCCAATAATAAAACTCTTTTTAAAATATTTGGCGTAAGCCCAGAGTAGTAAAGTTGCAAATGGATAAATCAATAATTGCTTAAAATCATGGATCGAGCCTGCCAAGTAAAGGGCAATACCAAAACCCAAAAAAACAATTGTCCAGTAATGTTGATACGCTTTGCGAAGGGGGATGGATTTGCCGACGACTACTTTTTGGGGTTTGTTGATTAAGTCAATTTCACTATCGTAAATATCATTAATAACATAGCCCGCAGCGGCGATAAAAATAGTCGTTAATATTAATAATCCAAATGTCCAGCCACTCAAGGAACGAAAGGGGATGAAAGAATATAAGATAATCCCCAAAAGTACTTGCGTAATAGCAACAACGATTAAATTGGGCAATCGAATAAGCCTCAGTATGGAGATAATGGTTTTCAAAATAAAAACTTAGTCTTCAAAAGTGGGCCAAGTACCTTGTACCTTCATGACCTTTTCGATGACATCCCGAACGCAGCCCGCTCCACCACCAAAAGGAGAAATGAATTGCGCTATTTTGATTACTTCCTGGGCAGCATCGGCGGGGCAGGTGGGCAGCCCAATAAGTCGCATGACGGGTATGTCAGGTAGGTCGTCTCCCATGTATAATATTTGATCTTCTTTAAGTTGGTACTTACTTATGACTTCTTTATATATAGCTAGTTTGTCTTGGATGCCCCAAAAAACATCCTTTACGCCTAGTCCTTTTAACCTTTTGACGACGCCAAGTGAAGAACCACCCGTAATGATAATGACGCGATATCCAGCTTTTAATGCCATTTTGACCGCAAGGCCATCTCTTACATTCATTACCCGAATCATACTGCCATCCTCCATTACCGTCAATCGGCTATCCGTAAAAACTCCGTCCACATCAAAGATAAATGTCTTGATGAATCCAAAAGGCTCTAGTAAGTTGATCATAAGTTCTATTGTTTATAGATACCAAAGGTACATCTTTTTTGAAAGAATAGTTTTGTGGATAAAAGCCCACTAGGAAGAAGAAATTATGTCTATAGACTGGTGGCAGTTGAAGAGCAAAAAAATAGGTCTTCTTCTAAAGTAATGACAGTTCGACCTAACTGATGAATTTTCTTTTTAGGTAAGGAAAGCATCGAGGAATATTTTAACGACAGAAATGTCATTATCTGGGAGCTTTTCAATTTGTTTAAGTTTAAAAGCATAGTCATATCGGTCAAGTTGTGCCGTCATTTGAACAATTCAACGATCAAACAATTCAACAAATCCAATTATTATCCGTTCCTTTGTGTGTAGATTAAACCAAGATATGAAATTTTCAACATTCGGACTTAACCAAGGCATTTTAGAAGCGATAGGATACATGGGCTTTGTGGACGCAACGCCCATTCAAGAACAAGCCATTCCTCAGATACTTAAAGGGAACGATATCATTGCCGCTGCTCAGACAGGTACCGGTAAGACCGCTGCTTTTATACTGCCTATTTTGCACAAGCTGACACAACAACATGACGGTACAGTCAATACATTGGTATTGGCACCGACTAGAGAATTAGCGATTCAGATTGATAACCAAATCCAAGCCTTTACCTACTTTACGGATATCAACTCAATAGCGGTCTATGGTGGAAGTGGCGGAAGTGATTTTGCGCAAGAAAAAAAGGCTTTGACGCAAGGAGCAGATATAATCGTAGCCACCCCTGGAAAGTTGCTTTCTCACTTGAAGTTGGGATACGTGAAGTTTGGAAATGTGAAGCATGTCATTTTGGACGAAGCAGATAGGATGTTGGACATTGGTTTTTATGATGACATCGTTCGGATAATTGGGTATACCCCAAAAACTAGACAAACACTATTGTTTAGTGCAACGATGCCTCCCAAAATTAAGAAACTTTCGCAAGAAATATTGAATGATCCCTTTTTAATCTCAATTGCTTTATCGAAGCCGGCAGAAGGGGTTACACAAGCAATTTATAAAACTAACGAGAGTCAAAAGGCACCGCTGATAGACCATATAATCAAACAAAATCCTGATTTTAGACGGATTATCGTTTTTAGCTCTACAAAGAAAAAAGTGAGTGAAATCGTTCGTGGCTTGCGCCGAAAAGGGCACCAAGTAGAAGGCGTTTCCTCTAATCTGGAGCAAACAGAAAGAGAAGCAGTTGTGAATCGTTTTCGTTCCATGCAGACGCGTATCGTAGTCGCAACGGACGTATTGGCTCGTGGGATTGACATCAAGGAGATTGATTTGGTTGTGAATTACGATGTGCCGAATGATGCAGAAAGCTACGTACATCGAATCGGTCGAACAGCTAGAGCAGAAACAAAAGGATTGGCTGTAACCCTTGTTACTCGAAAAGATTTTCAAAAGTTTACACAAATAGAAGACCTGATTGAGAAGCGATTTGATTTTACACCTTTACCCGATCGCATTGCAGCGATCAAAGAAGAACGTCGCTCCGACGATAGAAGACATTCTGGCAACAGAAGCAATCGAAATCATTCTGGCAACAGGAATAAACGAAATTCCAAAACCAATCGGCATAAACGGTCAGAATAAATAAAAGCGTACTTCTAAGGCAATACTGTATCCAGGAATCTGGCGATTCCTGATTCTGACAAGAAGCTAATTTCTTACAGTCCCATACGTAAAATATTTTTTTGCACAAGTCCCTTTTCCAAGTGCCCGAAGGGAGATTTAGTATATCCCCAAATTCTAGGATTCTATTAACTACGACTGGTTGGAAATACCATGATGCACATCATTTATTCCTTCCTAAAAATTTGTTATATTTGTGCAAACAATAAAAGCACGTAATGACAAAGAAAAAGGGAAAGAATCTGAAATCGACTAAACCTAAAGTGTGGAAAGGGGATAAAAAAGGAAAGCAAAATCGTAAAAGTAAAGAAGGGAAAGCAAAAAATATCGCTTTTGACTCGATTAAGGGAGTGAAAGATTTAATTGAATTTGTTGGGGGTAACTGTACAAAAAAGAATGTCAAGAAGCTGCAACGAACCATTGCGTACCAAGAAGAGTTGAAGCAGCTTCAAGTGGAACTCATCAAGCTACAACAGTGGGTCCAAAAAGAAAATAAACGTGTTGCCATCTTGTTTGAAGGGCGAGATGCAGCGGGCAAAGGCGGCTCAATCAGGCGATTTATTGAGCATTTGAATCCTCGTTCTATGCGGGTGGTCGCCTTACCGAAGCCTAATGATGTAGAACTAGGACAATGGTATTTTCAAAGATATATTAATCAATTACCGAATCCAGGGGAGATGGTGTTTTTTGATAGAAGTTGGTATAATCGAGCAGTGGTTGAGCCAGTGAATGGCTTTTGCAGCGAGGAGGATTACAAGCAGTTTTTGTTGCAAGTACCCAGTTTTGAGAATATGCTTTATGAAGATGGTATTATTGTTTTTAAATTTTGGTTTTCTATTTCCAAGAAGGAACAATTGAAGCGTTTTAAAAGTAGAAAAAGCAATCCACTCAAACAATGGAAAATTAGCCCAGTAGATATGAAGGCTCAGAAGCTTTGGGATAAATATACCTATTATAAGGAGGAGATGTTTTATAAGACACATTCTTCGTATAGCCCTTGGATCATCGTAAAAGCGGATGATAAGAAAAGTGCTCGGTTAGCGACTGTCCGATTTGTTTTAGATAATATTGATTATGAAGGTAAAGGAACGAAGACTAAGGTTTCTTTGCATCCTGACCCCAATATAGTGCAGCGATTTCATCGGCAAGTGAAGCCATTGGATTAATAGACGGTGCTGCACCGCAAACCCTACCTAGACGCACTGCAACGCCCCAACCAGAAAAAGAGGCTATACAATTAAGTATAGCCTCTTTTTAAATTTAAATGAAGATAGGAATTATCTACCCATCTGATCATAAGTCAAAGAGAAGAAAACAGTTCTTCCCACCCAAGGGCCACCGACATTCGTCCGGTAAGCATCACCTAGGATGTTGGTCGCACCAATTTTCGCAGTGGTCTTTAATGACTTGATGTTATAGCTGAATTGACCATTCAAAGAGCCATAAGCAGGAACGATTCCGTTACCGAAAGAGTTTTCCCACTTGAACTCATCAGACCATTTGTAGTTCAAACCAAAACCTAGGTTCTTGTAAAGTTTTCTGTTAGCAATACCAACATTGAACATTATGCCTGGCATATTAAATCCAGATTCAAAATTAGGATCCGCTTCTCCTTCTACCGCAAATTGTTGGTAACTTAGATTACCCGTCAACCTGAAATTTTGAGGAAGGCGGTAGTTTAATCCCAAACCAAGACCATAAGAAGTGATTTGCTTTTCTTCATTGTAATAGACTCTGAACGATTGTCCTGGAGCAATTGCTTTTCCTTGCTGAAATACAGTATCCATATTCACAACATTCTGTTGGTTGATGAAGTCGCTATAGATATTGTAATACACATTGAAATCCGCCAATAATTTTTCCGCAAGGACACCTTTGTATCCCACTTCAAACGCCATCAATTTTTCTGGAGCAATATAATCCAGTTTAATAGATTTTCGGTAGTCCATGAAGTTTGGATCTCCTCCTAAAGCCGCTAAGTTAGAAGCATCAAAAGAGGCTTTAGTCCAAACGCGCCCCGTGTGCAATCCATAACGCTCTGCATTCTTTTTGCCCGAACCAATGATAATATTAGTCGTAGGGAAGTAAATGTAAAGAGCTTGTGTAGAAGGGTTTCTAAATCCAGTTTGTACAGACGCTCTGATATTGTGCTGTCTTTTTGCGCCAGCAGAATAAACGAAAGAAACTCTAGGCGTGATGTTGCCATCAAAGTTATCATTCTTATCAAAACGAAGAGAAGCAGCAGTCTTAAAACGGTCGTCCATGAACTTCTTTTGGACTTGGACATAAGCACCATACTCATTGATTAGGATACGGTTATTGGTTCCAGTTCCTTCTGGATCTTCATTGAAGATAGTACCATTAGAAAATAAATCATACCGTCTCCAGTTACCCCCGACTTGGAGACCTATGGCATCATTAAATAGGCTTGAAAGATTGACGTTTCCTTCTAGGTGGTAGAGTTTAGAATTATCAATAAAACCAGCCCCGCCTTTTTGGAAAAGACCATTTCTAACAGATTCTACTGCACTCTGATAAGCGGCTGAGCCAGGAGCAGGAATACCCGCATTTGCTTTAGCTCTAGCGGCAGCATGTAATTGAGCAGTCATCTCAGCCGGTACATTGGCTAAGTCAAACATAGGATTTGCTAATTTTGCTTGCAATAAACCGCCGACATAAGTACCCAAATAAGTCGGAACCCATTGTGTTCTGGTGGGTGAAAAACGTTCATTCACAAGACCACCTAGAGCGGTCAGATTGTAAGATTTTCCAGCATCAGTTCCAGAGGTATAACCCCTCAAGAAGAAGTTGGCACCTTTTAGTTCTAGCTTGTGATACTGCTGCACAAAATTACGTAATACATAACGCTCACTACCTTGATAGACCGTGCTACCATTACCATAACGGTAACCATAACTAGCTTCTAATTTATCATTTAATCGGTAATGTAATGCACCCGATAATTTAATACTAGTAGCATCTCTACTTTCTAATAGATCCGTTTCCTTTAGCCCATCTCTTGTTAATTGTATAGGTTTTATTTGATTGACGAGTTCAATCAAAGTAGGAAATAATGCCGGATTGTTTAGGGCATTGGCAATATTAAAAGCCAAAGAAGTATTTAGGTTAGGGTGATTGACAGGATCTGGTGACTTTGTAAAAGGCAAGAAAATCTGTGTTTCGTCACCATATAGATTGAGTCCATCAAAATTAGTTGCGCCAAATTTGACACTACCATCTCCTTCAGAAGGTCGATCTGAATAATAGTCATCAGCAACCCAATCCTTGGCTTGCAATGTAGAGAAGTTAAATTTGTATGCAATCCTATCGTTTACTTTCTGTGCCCATCGGATGGATACTTGACCCATCGGATCGTTATAGCTATCGGGGTTAATATCTGTACCAGGAGGGGCACTGCCCGAAGTAGATTGAGTGGCGCCCACTTTCATCTGTGCACTTAATCCTTGATAATCAAAAGGACTTTTAGAATTCATCAACAAGATGCCGTTAAAAGCATTAGGGCCATAAAGTGCAGATGCTGCACCGGGGACTAATTCTACGTTAGCAATGTCTAATTCTGAAATGCCCACTACGTTACCCGTAGGGAAATTTAGCAGTGGGGCAGCGTTATCCATTCCGTCCATTAACTGAACAAAACGAGTGTTGGCGACAGCCGCAAACCCACGTGTGTTGTATGAAGTAAAGGTCATACTGCCTGATGCTGCTCGCACCCCTTTTAAGTTGTTGATTTCGTCAAAGTAATCTGCCGAAGAAGATTGCTTGATCGCCAATAAGTCTAATTTTTCAATAGTCACGGGAGATTCTAGTATCTTCTCCTCGACTCTGGATGCGGAAATAACTATTTCATTTCCGACAATGGCTTCCGTTTTCATCACAACATCAACTACGACATCTGCTTCTGTTATTTCAATTTCCTGTGTACCCATTCCGATACTTGAAAACTGAAGAGTATAAGGGAGCTGTACTTTGGAACGAAGGCTATAGGAACCATCAATATCCGTTACAGTACCCCGTACAGAGCCTTTTATAAGGACACTTGCGCCTATTATTGTTTCGCCTGTTTCGGCATCAGTAACAACTCCATTTACCGTGTTTTGCCCGATGGCATAGGTAGTAAGTGTTAAAAAAACAAGCAATAAGCCTATTCGATTGAGTGAATATTTGATCATAAATCTTTTTTGAAGTTTAAAAAATGATTTCTCACCTTAAAGGTATGAAAAAAATGATATATGTCCTTGTTTTGAGGGGGGTAAATACCGCTTACATCATTAATTTGTCTTTAACTAACTGATTATAAGTAGGTTATGAATGTCTAGTAATTTTATTTTGTTTGAGGTTTCGAGGCTTGCGCCAAAATGACCTTTTTTAATCTAATTATAACGGCAATTTATTTCGATTCGGGCGGTTAATGCGTACTTTTGCTAAAAATATCACAATGGAGTTAATTGATGGGAGAGGGCTTGCGCTAAAATTAAAGGAAGACTTGCGTAAAAAGACAGATAAGTATGCTGAAACCGGGCAAAGAAGACCGCATCTTGCGGCTATATTGGTTGGAAATAATCCCGCCAGTGAGTCTTATGTTCGGAATAAGGTGCGTTCTTGCGAGCAAGCGGGGTTTGAATCTACTTTGATTCGACGCTCGTCAGATGTGTCAGAAATAGAGTTGCTGGGTTTAATCGATGAATTAAATGCAAATGTGGATATAGATGGCTATATCGTACAACTGCCGCTGCCCAAGCATATTGATGAGCAAAAGTTATTACTTGCCATTCAGCCAAGTAAGGATGTGGACGGTTTTCATCCCATGAATTTTGGCAAAATGGCACTGGGCATGGATTCCTTTTTACCAGCGACGCCCTACGGTATTTTGTTGATGTTGGAGCATTATAATATTCCTACGGAAGGCAAAGAAGTGGTGGTCATAGGTCGGAGCAATATAGTTGGGACCCCGATGAGTATTATGCTTTCGCGAAAACAAAAAGTGGGCAATGCTACCGTCACACTAGTGCACAGCCGAACCCAAAATTTAGCCAGTCATATTAAAAATTCAGACATTGTCATTGCTGCCATCGGTATCCCAGAATTTGTAAAACCTGAAATGGTAAAAGAGGGGGCTGTAATCATAGATGTCGGTATTAATCGGGTGGAAGATGCAAGTAAAAAAAGAGGCTATCGTTTAGTTGGAGATGTTGATTTTGAGGGACTTTCGTCAAAAGTTTCTTTTATGACGCCAGTGCCTGGCGGTGTGGGGCCGATGACGGTTTTGGGTTTGCTGATGAATACGATGAAGGCTTATGAATTAACAATTAACAAAGGATAATGCCGTCAGCTCTACCGATTAGCATCGGTATCCGTCAATTGTTCAAGCAGCCATTCTCGACTCATTAGGTTTTGGGTGTTGATGACTTTTTCTTTTAGTTTTATTCGCGCTTCGATGTCGAAAGGTGCAATATATACAAGCTTTTTGGTGAGCTTGAGGAAGTTTAAACAAGCTTGTTTTGCTTGGCTAGAAATGAGTTTGTTTCTTAGTACATAGATCCTGAAGCTAATGAGCAAGGACTCTAATGCACGGATTTCGTCAAGCGCATAATAAGTGCCTACTAGTATCGTCTTTGCGCCTAGCGCATAAGAAATATTGGTGAGTTCTACGTTGTGTAATAAACCTACAACTGCATCGTATTTTTTTTGTGCGTAATACAGTCTGGCCAAGTTGTATGTTTCGGCATTTTCTTTTTGATCGGGTGGAAGTAGTTTAGAATATTTTTTAATAAAATTTTGAACATAATTATAAGCTTTGAGTCGGACGCCATTCGTGATGATATTGCGATAAAAACTGGGTTCTATATAGGGCTCAAATATTAATTCTTCATCAACCAAAATTTTAAAGATGTCAAATGATTCTTTGTAGAATGAGGGGGCGCCTGTATTGATTCTTTGTTGAATACAGAAGTTTAATAGGTGGATATAATAGGTCTTATTCTGTGTTTTGTTGAAGTGAAAACTATTCGTTTGTAGCCAGCTTTTTAAACTGAAGAAATTTTTATTATCTTCTGGGAAAGAAAGCATTAAAATGATGAGGTAATAGACCTGTACCTCAGGTTCTTTTAAATGGGGACTTTGTTTTACGTTGTCGATGAAGCTTTGCGTGATGGATAGTTTTTGGGGTAGTTCTGTAAAGCCTTTGTAACCAAGCGCATCTGCAAATATTTCTAATTTTTTGGAAAAATAAAAAACGTCAAGGTGGTGATTCGCTTTTTGTATGTTTTCCAATTGGAGTATTTTTTTTAGGTCTTTACTTTGCTCTAATATTCGGTGATTTTGGGCTTCAAATTCATAGGCGTAAAAGTGCGACTCTGCACTTTTTTGTCCATCTTGAGTAAGTAATTTTTTTAATTTTCGGTTGATTCCTGAGATGTGAATGTTGAGTTCAGGGCGACTTACTGCTTTTAATTCAAGCAGTAACTTTTGTTCGGGTTGTTGTTTGAGTAATTCATAGGATTTGAAGGAAATGGCAAGATTTAGCAAAGCGGAAACCAATTTTCGAAGACTAACATCATTATATTTTTTACTAGGGTAGAGGTGTGCCCAGGCGGCTTCTTTGGTTGGGATTTTTGTGTTTTGTTTTATTTTCGGTTTTATGAACTCAAAAAGACCTGTTAGGTCATTTTGCTCATTAAAGTAAGGAGAAAGTAGAAATTTGGAGAATAAATCCAATTCGTTTGGCGAAAGCACAGATAAAAAGGAAATTAATTTTTTGCCGATCATTACTACAATTTATGCAAATATACACTGTAAAAGTCTGGATAACAACTAATTAGTTATTTTTATATGTTTTTTGACAAGAACAAATTGATTATACTGTGCTAATAATTCATGCATAATAGGTGTATATTTGTAGCCTACCCCGCAATCAAAGTAATTGGTCTATGAATATCAAGTTTATTGTTTATCAAATAATGGGTCTTTTGGCACTGATGCTTTTTAGCTTTTTAAAGCTAGAAGCACAATGTAACCATGTCGGTTATTTATTCGAAGATGAGGAGTGTGGCATCGTTATGATACAGGAATTGGACGGAGACGAGGAGCTATTTGTAGTTGAAAATGCAAGTATCCCTTCTGGGACTTTTATAGCGTTTGACTTTGAGACAATTGGGACCTCTGTTTGTGATAGCAATTCCTATCCAACGATCCACCTGACCTGCCTAGAGGAAATCGACGAGGACCCAATGTTGTGTATTGATGAGGACATGATAGATGTAAATGCTAACTGTGAAGACATTTATGCACCTGTTTGTGGTTGCAATGACATTAGTTATGATAATGAATGTAGGGCTTTTGCAGCAGGAGTGATGTCTTTTACTCCAGGAACTTGTGAGAACCAATCCGCTGACTGTAGTAGTTCTTTTGTCTATACGGTAGAGGGTCTTACGGGCAGTTTTATCAATACTTCTGAAAGCATGGAATATTCAGCTTGGTATTTTTGTATAGCAGATTCTTTGGTCTTGGGGCATACGGCGACTTATGAATTTCCTACAGACGGACATTATTTTGTTGTTCTAGTCTCTGGCGATTTGAATTGTCTCTCGGCAGATTTTCAGATGATTAAGGTGGGTAATCCAACGGGTAGTACATCAGGTTGTTTTGCGTTGGAAGATTATGTCTTTCCTGGCGATGCGGATTATGATGGGGTCGCCAATATGAATGATATGCTTTATTTGGGCTTGGGGTACGATGGCTCTGGTTTTTCGCGCCCTTCTGCATCTGAAGAATGGTATGGTCAGATGGCTTTGAACTGGGAAGAATGGCAAGGAGTCGTGAATTATAAGCACTTGGATTGTGACGGAAATGGCGAAATAGGGCAGGAAGATGTAACGACATTGGTGCAGAATAGCACCCCATTGCCTGCTATTACGCTATCGGAGGATAGCGATCTACCTCAAGTTTCTCTAAAATTTGATCAAGATACCATTGTGGTACAAGATAATACCCTAGGGGAGTTTTTAGTTTCAGCAGAAGTGATGATTGGGTCAGGGCAGCAGCCAGTTTATGATTTTTATGGATTGTCGTTGGGGCTTACTTATGCTTCGGATTTGGTATTGAAGCCTATCAGTATTGATTATCATGACAATTGTTTTTTGGGCTCTTCCAATGGTTTATTATGGGACTATAAGGATTTTAAGGCTGAAGGACAGGTGGATATGTCTTTTGTCAAAAACGATCTGAATACTAAAGATGGGTATGGCGCTGTCGCCAAATTGGATATTATCATTGTCGAAGACATAATCACATTACGCACAGGAAAACACATTCCTTTTGAATTGAAGATTAAGTCCGTAAAGATGATAGATGATAAAGGGAATATTAAAGAAGTAGCGGTGAAGGAGACTGCGACCCTTATATTTGTTAATAATACCACCGTTGCGAACAAGAATCCTCTCCAAAATAAATTGAAAATATATCCTAGTCTAGTACAAGATCAACTTTCGATTGAAGTGGTGGATGTGAAGCCTAAAAGCGTCGCGATCTACGATGTCTTAGGGCGGCAGGTCTATCATAGTAGTCTATTTGATTTGCGTCATGAAATTGATACGAAACCTTGGACGTCTGGACATTATATCTTAAAAGTACAGACAGAACAAGGCCTGATTGTGA
>CAYRVZ010000068.1:0-11615 GCA_964427815.1 uncultured Saprospiraceae bacterium
TGATATTAGTCCGATAACAAGTATTGCAATTCTCATTGTCTCAATTGTAGATAACTTACTTATAAGCCCACCATTTCGATATAAAACCTCTTGTTTTTGCCGAAAGGGGATTAAAACTTCAATATAGGGAGATAAACTGAATAATTGTGAAATGGGGCAATAAAATAGCTATAAATCTGTCGTTTTAGTACAAAAGTGGGGAAAAGGCTTACAGTGTTTGTTTCTCCGAGCCCTACGACTGTAGGTATGTCTGCATCTCTAGCCAATGGCACCTGAGAAGGTACAGAAGGCGACTTTTGGAAGTCTATGCTGGTATGACACATATATATGTGGTTCCAGGTGAGGAAAACAACAGAATGCTTCTGATATTTGATTTCGTCTGCAAAGTACAAAAAATAATGGGCATTCGCAAAAGGATGGCTAAAAAAAGGAGAACAACCAAGGATTAATGCCCTTCACAGCTTTCCTACTCTATTTTTAGGTTGATTTTTTCCGCAAGGAGAACTGGGTTTAAAAGAAGCACTAGAAATGCACACATCATTTGTTGAAGCAAGCCGATTGTCTTTTGTAAGAACAACATAAATGGATTTTTTTGTCATGGTAAGACAAAGGTAAGTATTCAGGCTAACACGCCTAGAAAAAAAGCTTTTTTGCCAAACTAAACTGTACTTCTATACGTTTAGGATAGTAATGTGTCGATTTTTATGGGCACGATTACGACAAAAACCACTATCTTGCTTTATGTTTAAATCGCTAAAAGATGATATCGTCCGCAATTACCACATGGGTAATATGGTCACACGACTGGTTATCGTTAATGTTGCGGTGTTTGTCATCTTTGTCCTATTACGAGTGATTTTTGCAGGATTTGAAAATAATCTATTCGATAGGATAGTTCAATTCTTTTCGCTTTCGTCAAATTGGAAACATCTCGTCATTCATCCTTGGGTCTTTGTTTCCGCTACTTTTTTGCATCTGGGCTTCATGCACCTACTCTTCAATATGATTGGGTTGTATGTTTTTGGGCAGATAGTCGGAGACTTGATAGGGGACAGACACATTTTACCGATATACATCTTAGGAGGTGCTTTTGCAGGATTGATGTTTTTCTTTTCAGCGATGTTATTGCCTTACGGTCAAATAGGACCTCAATTTGCTTTAGGGGCTTCGGGAGGCGTAATGGCTATTGCCGCCGCTTCTGCAATGATTGCCCCCGACTACGAAATCAAATTGTTGCTGATAGGGCGTGTCAAATTAAAATATATTGTGGCAGTATTATTATTAATTGATGTCGCTTCATTGGGAGGCAATATGAATACGGGTGGACACTTTGGACATATTGGCGGTTTCCTTTTTGGGTTTTTATATATTTATTCGATTCGCAATGGACAAGACATTGGAGCTCCTTTTAATAAGGCCGTCAATAATATTAGAAATTTATTTAGCCCAGCTAAAAGAAAGAACGAAAGCAGAGAAAGAAGGTCGTATGGAGCACAAAAAAGAAAGTCGGCACCACACCTGACAGTAGTCAAAACAGTTCGCGCTAATAAAAATAAGAAGAAGCAAGTTCTTAAAGTTGAGGAAATGGATAACCAAACCTTCCAAGAGCACCTAGATATGATACTCGATAAGATTAAAGAGTCGGGGTACGATAGTCTGAATAAAGATGAAAAAGAATTTTTATTTAAAGCTAGTAATCGTTGAAAAAATTCTTTAGCCATTTTGACTTGATATTGACTATTTTAATGGTTGGATCGGGAGTCGTTGCGCTGTCTTCTCCATACGTAGATCCGAGTAAAAATTGGCTGTATGCTTTTTTTGCTTTGCTATTTCCACTTATCTATGGCTTAAATTTTTTAGCTTTTATTTACTGGTTTATCCGCCTTCTATTCAACAGCAAGAAACACCGATTGGCAATAGTATTGCCTGTCATTATTTTGGTGTTGGGCTGGATCTCTCCTGCTCGAATCTATCAATTTCATAGTTTTGCGGAAGCCTCGAAAGAGCAAAAAACCTTGCGCCTAATGACATACAACGTGCATGGACTGGTCAATGTCAGAAAGAATAATCTTGATATTTCTTTTCAAAAATTCTTAGACAAGAATAAGCCCGAAATTGTTTTTGCACAAGAATGCTCTAGGACGACGACCCAAAAAATCGCGAATCTATTAAGTTATCACTACACCCATAATCAAACCAAAAAAGCCATCGGAACAGCGATTATCAGTAAGTATCCCATTCTGGATTTTGGACAAAATCCCTTTTATAAATCTGGCAATTCTTACACTTGGGCAGACATCAAAGTGCACGGCAAGACCATGCGATTTTTTAGTTTGCATTTGCAATCCAATGCCATTAGCACGCAAGCTTTTAAATTGAAAGAAGAAGGAGCAGATTTCAAAAGTAAGAAAACTTGGTGGCGCTTACGTCGGATATTAGCGCTGTACCGAATGACTGCCAAGCAACGAACGGAACAAGCTAGAGCCGTCCGACAATTGGCTTCGACTTCCCCATATCCTGTGTTTTATAGCGGTGATTTTAATGATCCTCCCTTGTCGAATAGTTATCATATCCTTTCGGAAAATAAAACGGATTCTTTTATCGAAAGAGGTAATGGCACTGGAACAACTTATAAAGGATTGACTCCAGCGCTCCGCATTGATTACATCTTGGTACCCAAACAATTTAAAGTATTAAGCCATCGTATTCCGGATGTGGACTATTCGGATCATCTACCCGTCCTTGTGGAGGTGGCTTGGCTAGACTGATGTATTCAAACGAACAAAAAACCTCCCCAGCAGTTTTATAGTTATGAGAGCATTAATACAAAGAGTCAGTCAGGCTTCTGTCCAGATAGAAGGGCAAATACAAGGACAAATCAAACAAGGTTTACTTATTTTTTTGGGCGTAGAAGACACGGATGATCAATCTGATGTACAATGGTTAGTAAGGAAAATTATTAATATACGCATTTTTAGTGATGAAGTAGGTAAGATGAACCTTTCGGTCAAAGAGATTGAGGGTGGGGCTTTAGTGATCAGTCAATTTACCTTACACGCTTCTACCAAAAAAGGGAATCGACCTTCTTTTATGAAAGCAGCAAGCCCGACGGTTGCCATTCCATTGTATGAAGCGTTTATATTTTATCTAGAACAAGAAGTAGATCGAGTCGCTAGTGGACAATTTGGGGCGGACATGAAAGTCAGCTTGGTTAATGATGGGCCTGTGACGATATGGCTAGATTCGCAAAATAAAGAATAATGAAAGAAGCACAAAAAGCGGTCGATGATTGGATTCAAACGGTCGGTATCCGCTACTATAATGAGTTGACGAATACGGCTATCCTAACGGAGGAAGTCGGCGAAGTAGCTAGCTTAATGGCTCGAATGTATGGCGAACAGTCCTTTAAGACACCTGATCAAGCGGCTTCCGCAAAAGAGGATTTGGCAGGAGAAATGGCGGACGTGCTATTTGTGTTAATTTGCTTAGCGAATCAAACAGGAATAGATTTAGACGAAGCATTAAAAAACAATATGCAGAAAAAAGCGATTCGGGATGCCAAACGACACCAAGATAATCCTAAATTAAAATAATATGTGTACGGTCACTTTTTTCCCGAAAGGAAATCACCAATACATACTCACCTCCAACCGGGATGTGGCACCTGACCGACATGCGAATGAATTGCTTGCGCAAAAAATTAATGGTCAGCTAGTTCATTACCCTAAAGATCCAAAAGCTGGTGGTACTTGGATGGCTATCGGTGAACAGGGGCGCATGGTGTGTCTTTTGAATGGTGGCTTTACAAAACATGATCCCAAGCCGCCCTATAAAAAAAGTCGAGGACTGATTGTTTTAGAATCCTTTGAATGGGACTCCTTTGAATCCTTTGCAAAAACATATGACTTTCATCATATCGAGCCATTTACGTTGATTGGACTCAATCCCGTAGAGGGCTTTTTTGAATTTAGATGGACGGGCAAAATGCGTTTTTTGCGCAAGCTAAATAATCAGACGCCCCTCATCTGGTCTTCCGCTACACTTTATGATCGGGCTATCCGAATGAAGCGAAAAACTTGGTTTGATAACTGGCTAAAAGACCACCAAAACCCTAATCTCATTGATGTTGTTGATTTTCATCAATCAGGTGGACAGGCTGATTTAATTAATGGATTTATCATGAATCGGTCTAATATTGTTTGCACAACAAGTATTTCCCAAGTCCAATTTAAAGCAGGAAAAACGGAGATAAGTCACCTCGATTTAATTTCTCAAGAATCTTCCGCTATTAATTTTTAATAATATATGCTTTGGTGATCTTTGTAAAATGTGACGGATATCACATTTTATAAAGAGTAGTCTTTTTAGTTTTGTATCAAATTAAAAAGACCAGATATGAAAAAGTTAGTTTTTACCTTTTTGGCAATTGATGTAATTATCTTTGCTATACTTGCAATGAATGGTGGCTTGAAACCGCCAAAATATGTGTTAAAACCGATAGCTTACCAACAAGCAATTGAAGCTGGGGGCACATTAGTGGATGTCCGAACACCAGAAGAATATGAAAACATCCATATCCCAAATTCGACTTTAGTAGATTGGAAGTCGGATGATTTTCAGTCAAAGATACAGAAGTTTGATAAGTCAAAACCCATTTACATTTATTGTCGTTCGGGCATGCGTGCCGCAAGAACCCAAAGAAAAATGAATAAGATGGGCTTTAAAGAGGTGTATAATCTAAAAGGAGGTATCAAAAAATGGGCAAAAGAAGGTTTGCCTGTCCAAGCCAAAAATGGATTTGATATTAATGCAGGCGAAGGAGGAGAGGGCTGCTAAGCTCCATTTTTAACAAAAAAAAACAAAAAGATGGCACACAAAAAAATAAATACAAAAAAGAAATTACCCTTTTTTAAAAGGCTATCCAAAAAACAATGGTCTTACTTTTATGCGGGAGTTGTTTTTACGGTTGCACAGATAGTGTATATCCTGGCTAAATGGCAATATAAAGCAAGTAGCGGAAAGGTTCCTCATCTCGAACCCATTAGTGTGACGACGGATTTGGGTCGAATGTTTAGAAATATGGAGGTTAGTATTAATAGTTTATTGGGTTTTAAGAGTGAGCTATATGGTAACTACGCAGAAGTAGCGGGAAAGATGATCCCGAGTGGAGGTGTTTTTACACCAGGTATTGGATGGCCAATTGTCGGAATGATTATAGGTGGTTGGATCGTAGCGGTGATGGAGAAAGAAACAAGGGCTTGGGCACATTACTCAAAAAGAGCTTTACTCGTTTCTTTGATTGGTGGTGCCTTCTTTAGTTATGGAACAAGGCTTGCAGGAGGCTGTACGCTGACCCACCTGATGGGTGGAGTGCCTAACATGGGTATTCGTTCCACGGGGTCTATTATCTTTATGGCATTGGGTGGTGCTACTGGTTTCTTCATTATGGAAAAACTAGGTCTAGCCAATTACTTTAAGCATCAAGAAACCATGGAGTATGTCAAAAATGCGGACAAAGGAGAGCAAGCAACGCTAAAAGAGGGCTATAATTGGAAAAAGAATCCGGTCTATTGGTTAGCCTTATCTTTTTCTGTGTTGTTTGTTGGTTTTGCCGTCTATGGTGCTTTGGTTAATCCGACTTTTTTGCAAAATGCAAATGAAGAAGGGGTGATGGCTGCTTTCGGGAGTTCTGCTCTAGATAAGAGTAGTTTATTTGTAATACTAACTTTATTGTCGGGCCTTATTGCGGGTGTCGCTTTAGCTAAAAGTGGCTTCGGAACAGAATGTTCTTTGGTGTCACTAGAAACAGCAAGCGCGATGACAAAAGATGATAAGAAGTTTGCTAAAATGGGTGTTCCTAAAATCACAAGAACCCTCATGAGAAGTTATTCGCCTATGATTGGCGTAACCACGAGTTGGGTTTTATTAACGGCTTTCTTTTTATTGATGTGGATATTAACGGGTGTTTCACCAGAATTAGGATCTGGTATTAAAAAAGGATTAACCGCAGGTAATTTTATCGGTGGATTTTCTTTAGGACTGGGTGCCGTGACATTGATTGGTTGTGAAATTCGATCCTACATGCGTATCGGTATGGGTTATTTAAATACTCTAGTTGGTTTTATAGGTTTTGCGATTGGTTATCTGCCTTATACACTTTACCCAGATGCCCATAAACATTTTCTGCACGCGACCTCTATCATGGGTGAAGGAGGCGCTTTGGGGACCTCTAAAGAATGGTATTCGTTATTGTCCGAAAATCCATCTATGCAGCAGTTTATTATGTTCTTGTGGTTACAGGGTCTAATACTATTATTAGTATTTCTATTCAAGAGGGGTAGTCATAATATTGGGTTGACACCAAATGCTTTGGTTCACATGAATACGGAAGATATACAGGTCACGATTGAAGAAATATCTGCGGGTGATGAACAGTTAAATGGAGTGTCTGTGCCTAGTGCAGTACCCGAAGAAGCTTTTGGAAAATAATCTACTTTCGTAAAAAAAAGCTATCTCGTACCGAGATAGCTTTTTTTATGTATAATCTGATCTTTTGTTTTGCACTTATATCAAGCGCTTTTTTCGCCAGTACATCAATAGTAAAAACCCAAAAAGGGCCCCGCCTAAATGGGCAAAATGTGCCACACCTGGCTGCCGACCACTCAAGCCTAAATACAATTCGATACCAGCATAAATCAATACAAACCACTTTGCTTTAAAAGCAATAGGTGGAAAAATTAATTGTAAGCGAATATTAGGAAAAAGGGTACCAAATCCAGCTAAAATACCAAAAATAGCGCCCGAAGCACCAAGCATTGGCGTATTGATGGATACATTATACCCGAGATAATTTAACTCTACATACTTGACGAAGTAATACAAAGCTATCGAACCTAGGCCAGCAAATAAATAATAAAACAAAAATTTCTCTTTGCCCATGCGTTGTTCTAGTGGAGGCCCTAAAAGAACCAAGCCGTACATGTTAAAAAAGATATGCATCGGGCTAGCGTGCATAAACATATGCGTAACCACTTGGTAGGCATGAAACAACCGTGAAGTCGGGTAGTAAGCGACCAAATCAAATCCGAGTAATGACTGGTGGTCTTGCATCGTTACCAAATAAAAAAGTACATTAATGATGAGTAAATTCTTTACGACATCTGTCAGGTTGTTTAGCATGGTTTCGTTTTAGTCCAGTATAATAATGTCTGAGCCTTTAATTTGTTTGTTCCTTGGGTAATAAAATACTTATCGCCAAGCCGCCCCCATTAGGTAGGGTCGCTTTTAGGTACCCACCACATTTTTCTACAATGTTCTTACAGGCAGCTAGACCCAATCCATTCCCTTCTTTTTGGGCTAGTCGCTTGGATCTATAAAATGCCCAAAATATTTTTTTGATATCCCCTTTCGGAATTCCTACCCCATAATCTCTTATGATAAAAACATGATCCTCTTCTTGTACTTGATAGTCTATTTCTATTTTTGGTGCGGCGTTAGTGAATTTCAAAGCATTCTCTAACACTTCTTTGAAAACCGTTTTTAGCTGCGCCTTGCTACTCATGATGGTTGGCATTGGGTTTAGAAATGTGATTGTTCCTTCGGAGGATTTTATTTGTGATATTAAATCATGTTGGACGATCTTGAACACTTCCTCTATGGCTATTTCTTTGAACTCAAATTCATCCTCTACTATGAAGGCGTATTTGTGCAAGCCACTAATTAAACCAGAAACTTTATGAATTGCATTTTTGATGTAGGAAAGATATTCCGCAGTTTTTTCTTTTTTTCCATCAATTATAGTCTGTTCTAATAAGGGTATAAACTGGCTCCCTACTCGCAAATGTTCATTGAAATCTACTGCAATCATTTTTGCAAAGAAAGAAAGCTCTTCATTTTTGGCAATCAATTCTTTGTTCTTGCGTCGAATCAAAGAAGTAGATTTGATTAATTCAGATTGCAATTGATTTTCTCTTTGTAGCGTGTCAATTTCTTTTTCTTTTGCCGCAAGGATGTAGTCAATTTCTGTATTGGTAATTCTATTTTTGACACGTTCCTTTTCTAATTCTTCCTTTTTTAGTGTGTATCTTTTGTACAGCTTTAATGCGGATGAAACATCTCCTTTCTCTTCATAGGCTTGTGCTAAAACATTCATGGCACCCAAAGTCGTCGTGTCATCTGTAAAGCTTGAAGCCAAATCAATGGCTAATTTCGCATACCGAATGGTGTTGGGATAATCATTATTAATGAAGGCAAATTTAGCTTTCACAAAGTGTAATATCTGCATGCCGTTATGCGGATGTCCATGAAAAATTTCTTCCTCAGATTTTAAATGGGTCACCAAAGCATGATAGCTTTTAGACTCAACTAAGCACCGTGCAATCTGACAATAGGCTAGTCTTTTTAAGGGTTGATGGTCTTTTTTGTCCGCAATTGCTTCCGCCTCAAAAAAGTAACCAACGGCTTTTTTCCACTCTTCTAATCGAATGTATAAGTTGCCAATATTATTATAAATAGTCGCTTTATCTTCTGGCCGTATAGGCGTATTGTATTCATCTAGTATATAATGATACCTATCTAATGCTTCGTTAAAATTTTGTAATTGTGCGTGGAGTGTCGCAATATTTGTAGAAATTTTTGCCGCTAGGTTCTGATAGTTAATGGTCCTACAAATATCTAATGCTTCTAAAAAATAGGGCATTGCTGTTTTTAAATCTCCTTTTGATGCATAGACCACTGCGATGTGATTCAGCGCATGTAAATATTTATGCGTTTCTCCACACTCCTCACTTAGTTCTAATAATTGTTGTGCAGACAATCGAAGATTATCAAAATCTTGGACACTCAAATGTATCGAGCATTGTAAAAGTAAAACTTCACTTTTGACAAAGACCTTTTTAGTTATGTTTAATTTTTGCGTAAGTGAATCCGCAGTAATAGCCAAGTCTAACGCCTGTTCAAAGTTATTATTTAATAGCTTGATTCTGCCTAGTCCTATCATGCTTTGTACCTTGCCAAGCAAATATTCAGATTCTCTACTCGCCAACAATGCTTTGAAAAATAAATCTTCTGCCTCCTTATAATTTGAATTGGTCATGGCGATTCGTCCCTTGACCATCTCCACATCAATTTGGGTTTCTGGATCAGAAAGTTGAGGTTCGATTTCCGTAAAAAAATCTGTTGTAATGTCTATTGGGGTGTAATCACTGACTAGTTCAGCTTTCGCAATCAGCAGGGTCGCCTCCCATATTTTACGCTGTACTAAATCAGGTATGCGTAATACTAAGGCCATTGCACCTTCTAATTCACGCTTCCGCCAAAGCGCACGAATGGTTTCGATAATTATATTATCACTAATCAGTTGGGTCTCCATGATTAAAACATTTTGTCTAGTTCTTCAATGAGATCTAGTAGCATATTTAAGTCTCGATAAAACTCATCTATCTTACTAAATTTAAGGTTTGATGAAAACAAATTAGGTTCAAGCATATCCTTGGAAGAGGGTAATACGGCATATGCACCATTTCCAGAAATAAGCAAAGCGGGGGCTTCTCCAGTTTCGTTATAGTATCTCAAGATGCTTGCGCAAAAAGTCTGTGATACCACCATCGAAATAGAAGCGTCTAAGGTACGATAAATTAAAAACTTTTCGCCAAACTCAGGAAATTCTTCTTGCAAAACTTGCTGCCCTCCCTTTAAGTTGAATTTCTTAACAACGGGGTTCATCCTTGCTTTTGACTTCCTGGGCATGATTAAAATAGAGCCACGTATAGGTCGATCAAAAGTTGCTTTGAAAAAAACACCCGAAAAAACGGGTCTGGCACCCGCTTGTGGACCGGCTAATTCTTGCACCCGAACTTCAGATAGTTCAAACCCTACATCTCCTATTTTTCCGCTGATATAATCTTCTGATTCATAGGTGTCTGCTCGGGTAGCAAACAAACCAGATTGCTGAAACATCTTCTTTGAAATACCTTTTTCTGGAGCATAATGCAAAGTGTCATAGCTTAATTGATTGTCGATATAATCCAATATCAAAGTCACAATTCGGGGCTTAAAGAGTTTTACAAACTTGCGTAAAGAATCCCCCAACCAAACAAAATAACCCGCCACGGGCAATAACAAAAACATAAAGAGAATATTGAGCTTTAGCACCAATCCGCCTATAAATAGCGTACCCAATAACAGCCCCATACCCCCGATCATTATCAATAATCGCTTGCGACGACGCTCCATCCGATAAAGCTCTGGATAGATTGTATGATTGTAGAATTGACGAAAGGTCTCTTGCATATCTGCAAAATAACAAAAAAAATGGGAAATGGAAAATTGATAGTTGTTTGTGCAAGCAAATGAACGCGCCCGAAGGAAGCAAATGAAAAAAAGTTATTATATTGCCCACTATGACAGAGCTATCACTTACTTCCAATCAAACTCACCCCGTTACAAATTTCCAGGATCTAGTTTCTAAGTCTTTTCATGGAGAAGTAAATGCCATTTATTGGGCACGCCAACTAAAAGGAGATTTTTCGGAGATTGTAAAAAAGGTGGAACAGAAAGAAAGTATAACGGTTTTAGGGCAGGAGGAACTTCGAGAACTCCAATTAACCAAGGAAGGGAATCTGGCTCGTGAAATTCTTTTAAACGACCTGAAAATGTTAAAAGCGCATGGCGCATCTCCAACGCTTAATCTGATCAAAAACTATAAGCGAGATGATTCCTACCCGTTTTTTCCAACCGATGTGTATTCTTTTCATGTAGATCGCTCTCCCATACCGACTGATACCTTTTTGTGTACATACTATGGGAAATCAAGTGAAATATTGCCCAATAGGCAAGCCATCCAGAAAGTGCTTGTTCCAGAAATAAGGCATGAGCTTAACAAGCTATATGATGGAGCAGAGGAAGGATTTGAATCATTCCTGAGCGAATATTTTTTTGACCTCCATTATCAAGCGCAAACGAATGCACAACCCATTAGTTTAGGTATAGGGCATTTGTGGAAATTGGCGATTGAACATCCCAAAAGTCGAGTATTGCCCTGTCTACATCGCGCGCCAAAGGAATTTGGGCAAAAGCGGTTATTGATGATCTGTTGATTTGGAAAAAAGAATTAATAAGTTCTGTTGTTAATTTCCCTCCCTTAATGCACTTAATGTTCAAAAAAAGCCATCATATAGGGTAATACCTACAAATCAATAGGCTTCATTTCGCCTTCCCTTTGGACCCTTATTACCAGCTTCCGCCGGCGCCACCGCCTCCAAAACTGCCGCCACCAAATCCACCAAATCCACCGCCGCCAGAGAAGCCGCCACCACCTCCACCAGAGAAACCCCCAGTCCCTCCAATCCACCAGCCTCCACCAGAACCTGCCCTGGGATCGTCATAATGGCCACCTCGGTAGTAGCCTCCGTCTCCACCATTTCCTCCACGAGAAGCTAGGTAGGCAAAAAGAAAAAATAATAATACTATCAATATAAAAAGTATCAGCGGACTTATACCGCTTGTTTCTTCATCATCTGCTGTAAATTCGCCATTGGTAAATTCAATAATTTTGGAGGTTCCGTTATTGAGCCCTACATAATATTGCCCTTTCCGAAAGGCAGGTTTCAAAATAT
>CAYRVZ010000069.1:0-11527 GCA_964427815.1 uncultured Saprospiraceae bacterium
GAAGATGCCCGTAAGGTGACCAATAAATTAAAAATGATACCGGGTTGGGACAATGTAGAGAAAGACTTGGAAGAAAAAATGAATCGTGCGGCTGAATTGGCAGCAAAAAAAGCAAAGCCCATCTTCATCAATGCCATTAAGCAAATGAGTTTTAAAGATGCCATGAATATCTTAATGGGAGAAAAAAACGCAGCGACTACCTATTTAACAAAGACGACTAGACAGCATTTGTTTGCGGAGTTTATGCCCGTTATCAAATCTGCTTTGGACGAAGTAAATGCTACTAAATACTGGAGCACCGCAGTCAATGCCTACAATAAAATACCTTTTACTTCCAAAGCCAATCCAGAATTAGATGCGTATGTAACCAATACCGCTCTTGATGGTATGTTTAAGTTGATTACCAAAAAGGAATTAGACATTCGAGAAAATACGGGCAGCCGAAAGACTGATTTATTGAAAAAAGTATTTGCTAAGCAGGACTAAAAATAGCTTCCGGTAGAGACTTTGTTACTGAATTGGGCATAATTCACCCCAACAACTCTTTTACCACTGTCGAAATATCACGACCAGCTGCCTTGCCAGCCAGCTGCTTGTTGGCAGCGCCCATGACCTTACCCATGTCCTTCATGCTCGAAGCGCTGACGGATTGGATGATTTCGGCTATGATGGGTTTTAACTCTTCAGGAGAAAGCATCTTGGGCAAATATTTTTTAATGATGGTTAATTCTTCACGCTCTTTGGCCGCAAGGTCTTCCCTGTCCTGCTTTTCATATATATCCAAAGAATCTTGGCGTTGTTTCACTAATTTTTGAAGAATCTTCACTTCTTTTGCTTCATCGATAGCATTGCCTGTTCCATCCGTAGCCGCCAAGGTTAAGGCCGTTTTGATGGCGCGGATACTCCGTAAAGAAGCTTGGTCTTTAGCTTTCATCGCAACCATTAAGTCCTTTGTTATTCTTTTAGATAAGCTCATTTTTTTTCGTTTTTGAGTTTGGTAATATGAATAAAATCCTCGACAGATAATTCTTCAGGTCGTTTCCGAAAAAAGTCTGTCTGCAATTCTTCTGGCGAAAATTCTCCCCGTAAAGTATTGCGTAACATTTTGCGTCTTTGTCCAAAGGACATTTTCACCAGCCGCTTGAAGGTAACTTCATCACAAGGCAATTCGTAATTTTTCTTTCGCGTAAGCCTAATGACACCAGATTGAACCTTTGGAGGAGGTAAAAAGTTCTCAGGACCGACAGAAAAAAGATATTCACAGTCAAAATAGGCTTGGATTAAGACAGAAGTTACTCCATATACTTTACTTCCTGGCGGAGACACCACTCGTTTAGCCACTTCTTTCTGAAACATGCCGACCAATTCAGGTACATACTCCCTCCATTCGATTGCTTTAAAAAGTATTTGGGTGGAAATATTATAAGGAAAGTTGCCTACAATAGAAAAAGACTCCTCCCCATAGACATCATCCAACTCCATCTTTAAAAAATCACCTTGGATGATATTGGGTGCAAACCCCTCAAAAGTCTTTTCTAAAATGGGTATCAAGTCCTTATCCAGTTCTACTATTTTTAATTGTTCCTTTCGCCCCAAAAGATACTTGGTCAACACCCCTTGTCCTGGTCCAACTTCTAATATTTTTCCAGAAGGAGCCACGGCAGCCATCGCAATGCTTTCCGCTATTTCTTCATTATTCAAAAAGTGCTGTCCAAATCTTTTTTTCGCTTTCACCATTTTTTTATTGACTATACAAGAACCGAAGATTGATAGAATCGTTCATTTGTTTACACTAAAACGCCCTTGGTCTGCGTAAAAATATCTAATTTTCCGCAAGGAAATCGAAAACACCAAAAATAAACAAATGAAGCCACTAAAAATAGGTATTTCAATAGGCGATATTAATGGGATAGGGCCAGAGGTTATTCTTAGGACGCTGATGCACCCTGAAATGCTAAAGCACTGTACCCCAATCATTTATGGCTCAACCTCCGTACTTACTTACCACAAAAACACCTTCACCGAACAGCATATAAAGAATACCAACCTTCATCACGCAGACCGCGCGGAGGACAATCGCATAAATGTTGTCAATTGTTGGAAGGACAATGCAAAAATCGAATTAGGCAGAGCGACGGAGACATCTGGTCGTCTTGCTAAGATTGCATTAGAAAGAGCCGTTGCGGACTTAAAGGCTCAAAAAATTGACGCGTTAGTGACTGCTCCAATCAATAAGGCAGCGATGAAGTCTGCAGGTTTTAAATATGGCGGGCATACGGAGTTTTTACAAGCAGAGCTGGGTGGACATAGCTTAATGATGCTGACCAGCGACAATATTAAGGTAGGTTTGGCGACCAATCATCATGCGATAAAAGATGTAGCGGGATTAATCACGCGAGAATTGATTTTGGAAAAGATCTTCATTTTGGAGAAAACGCTAAAAATGGATTTTGGTTTGGAACGTCCGACTATAGCCGTGTTGGGATTAAATCCGCACGCAGGGGATGATGGTACTATCGGGCAAGAGGATAAAAAAATCATTCGCCCTGCCATTGAAGCGGCCAAAAACAAAGGGGTTTTAGTAAATGGACCTTTTCCAGCTGATGGCTTTTTTGGCTCTGGAGAATACCGAAAATATGACGTCATTTTAGCCATGTATCACGACCAAGGATTGATACCTTTTAAATTGCTTTCTTTTGGCGAGGGCGTTAATTTTACGGGCGGGTTGGACTTCATTAGGACGTCTCCCGACCATGGGACTGCTTATGCCCTTGCGGGAAAAGATAGCGCTAATCCTGCTTCTTTTCGCAAAGCGTTATATGCAGCCATTGATATCGTACGGGCAAGGAGAATATTTACAGAAGCACACGCCAACCCCGTCGTGAAGCGAGCGGATAAAATGAAAGAGTTTTCAAAAGATGCTGATATTACACCCAAGAGATAATTGGTTCCTATTATTCTTATGGCTTTTGATTAGTTGTGCAACCCCTACGCCCAACACGCCAAACATTACAGACAAGGCTTTTATCCTTTCGAATGAGACTAAACTGATATTGCCAATCTCTATGCTAAAAGAAAGTGGACAAACCTTTAAAAACACCTTGGCACGAAAGACCTTTTCTTCCTTTCGGAAAAAACTAGATGGAGAAATACTAGCGGCAGATTATTTTAGTGATTCTCTCTCTATTAACCATTATTTAGCTGCCTATCAAGTCAAGATGAAGCCATACGATCAAAACATGGCTTCCCTACTAAATAATGATTTAATCATACATATTTATGATTTCGATGACCACTTACCTTGTTATTCTATTGAAAATATTGGCGCACTTCAATACGCTTCAAAATATTGGAAAGCATTAAAATTCAAATACGAAATATCACCGATTGATTCTTGTGATTCTCCAGATTCTCAAGTCCGTTTTGCCACCTTCTTTTATTTTAATAATAATAAAAAAGCTTATTATTTCTTGGAGTTCAATGCAAGTGTGGAGGACTTGGATTCGCTTTTGAGACGGGTACAAATGTAACTCACTCCGTTCAAAGGGTCGCCCTTGCTCCGCTCCTGGATTTTACGCTCCCTTTGCCAAAAAAGGGTTAAAAAAACCTTTACAAATTCTTTATTCGCTGAACAATCTCCGCTCGTTTGCGCGTTGAAACGGGCACCAAATCCCCACTAGACATCATCAAAGCACCTTGCTTGTCAACACCCTTAATGTGATTACTATTGACTAAATGTGACTGATGACAACGAATAAAATCTTCTCCCAAAATATTTTGATAGTGCTTGATATTTCTTGAAACGATTATCTTTTTGTTTTTCAAAACAAAAGAAGTATATGCTCCATCAGCCTCCAATCGGATGATGTTTTCGACATCGATAATATGCCTTTGCTCAGTTGTCTTTAGGACAATTTTAGGAGGTCTTTTTTCGATATTATTCCTCAATACTTCTAATAATGCCTTGTGCTCTCGCTCCCCATCCACGCTCAAAAAGGCCCGCGTTACAGCGTCTTTCAATTCCATGGGATCCACGGGCTTTAGCAAGTAATCAATTGAACTATACTTAAAGGCTTTTATCGCATACTCACTGTATGCGGTTGTGAATATTATTTTAAACCCAATAGACTCAAATTGATTCAAGATATCAAACCCTGTTCCGTCTTCGAGTTCGATATCCAAAAATATTAATTCAGGCTCATGTTCTTTGAGCAATACCACCGCCTCTGACACACTGCCCGTTTCGGCAACGATTTTCATACCCGGATGCATTAATTTCAGCATTTTTTTCAAAGCCGACCTGACCCCTAACTCATCTTCAATAATAATAGCCTTCCTCATGATTTTAAGCAAAATTTTATAGTGGTTCCTTCATCTGAAGGAGAAATTTCAAAAGTACTATTTCCTTTCTCTCCAAAAAGTCTGATACGTTCTTTGAAGATGTCAGTAGAGTGAATTTTATTGTCTTTTTTACGAGTTGAATAACCCGATCCATTGTCTTTTATTTCATAACAAATAAAGTCTTTCTTCGTCGATATCGTAATTGAAATCAGCCCTTTATCCCGCTTATTTTTAAAACCATGTTCAATAGCATTTTCAACAAAAGGTTGTATCAATAAAGGCGGAATCGTTACTTCTTCCTCGTCGATATCATCTGCCAGATTAATGACATACTCAAACTTATCATGAAAGCGCATTTTTTGCGTGTCCATGTAATTTATCAGTGCGTCCAACTCTTCAGATAATGTGATAGTTTTGCGATTAATAAAATCAAAATTTTGTCGAATCAATTTCGCAAATCTCGCCAAATAACTAGCCGACTGTATCGGGTCATTGTTCATCAGCGAATTTTGGATGGCCGAAAGCGCATTAAAAATAAAATGTGGATTCATTTGCGAACGCAGTACTTTCTGTTCTAACCTCAACTTATCTTGAGTTAATATCAATTCCTTATTTCTATTCTTGAAAAACAACAACAATCCCCCTAAAAAGAACATAGCAAAAGAAACAACAAAAATAATTTTATTTTTATTGTTAATTTTCACCACCTGTTCCAGCTCCTTATCCCTGACTGCCAAATCATATTGTTTTTCGACAAGGCTTAGTTTTTCTTCATTTTCTATAATCCCTTGAATGGTACTAACGGAATCTTTTTTGTGGATATATAAAAAGGAATTTTCGGTATCCTCTTGCCCAATTGCGATGCGTAACAAAGCATCATAAATCTCTCTTTGGGCAGTCAAATTGTTATTATTTTTCTCCCCGGCCAACGCCTCCAACAATAAGGAATTCGCCTCAGACTTAAACCCAATATCATTATAGACTGCAGCCAAATTAATCAAAGCAATAGAGCTAAAAGGGCTCAATTCTCTTTTAATATTAACCGCCATTTGATAGTAAAAAATAGCTTGCTGTGGATCTGCCATTTTTTCATAAATAAAGCCTAAATTATTATAGGCAGAAGCCAGGCCAAAACTATCCTTTAAGGCATTTTGAATTTTCATTGCCTCTTTCACCAATCCGGCTGCCCCACTTAAGTCCCCCCGTAAAAATTGTACGTGACTTAAAGAATTATAAGCAGAAGCCTGGTTTCGTTTCTTGCCCATTGCTTCATACTGCTTGAGTGCTTTTTGGATATACTCATAAGCTAATTCTTCCTTACCAAGAAATGAATGGGCATCAGCTAACAATTCATTCGTTTTTGCAGTAAATAACTGATTGCCCTCCTCTTCAAATTGGACTAGAGCATGATTCAAACTACCTAAGGCCTCAACATGTTTATCAAGGTTATTCAAATATCGTCCTTTTTCATAGTACAGGACGGCTAGTTGATGTCCCTCAAAAAGATCCAACACTAACAAGCTATCAATATGATGGATGGATGCGGTATAGTTGGGGCGTGAAAGGTAGTCAACCAACATAGAATCCGTCTCAAATACAGGAAATGGCTCAACGCTAGGCGCTTTCTGGTTCGTCGAACACCCCATAAGGATCACACAAAAAGTAAACAATATCGAACAAGCCTTAATCATGCATACTGTAACGGTAAAAAGTTAGCCTTGTTTGCTCAAAACCCTCGACACGAGGTTTAGCCCTCAAATACGCCATTTTTATCCAAGATATTAAACCAAGTGATCAGTTTTTTAATGTCTCTAGGTTTGACCATATCCTTATCAAAATCCGGCATAATGCCTTCCAAATAGGCAATAAGTTCTTGGTTGGACAGTTTACTTGCTTTGTCAGGCACGTTCACTTTGTCCTTGACCATCAATTCTAAAACTGCTTTTAAGGATTCAGTATCTCCATCATTCTTGTAGATACCGATAGAGTCTAAAGGGGAAAAATTATGCTTACGAGAAGTAACAAAAGAAGTAGAACCCGTCCCTAAATTAGTCACGATAATACCATTCCCTCTGGATGCTTTTAATTTAAACAATCCAGGAAGGCCCGAAATAGAAAGATAATTTTTGAGTTCCATTCTAATTTTTTTATGTGCAAAGGTAAGCATAAAGTAATGGTTTGAGTAAAATAAATGTAAGAATTCAAAAAACCTTAACTTTACCCTATGAAAAACAGTACCATTCAGCGGGTCATCCTATTAGGAGCATTAGCCATTATCACGATTGTAATTGTACAAGCCTATTGGATTAATAAAAGTTGGCGCTTAAATGAGAAAAAATTTCATCAAAATGTGACAATGGCCTTGCAAAATGTGGCAAGAGGTTTAGTCGAATTAGGGGGAGGTGATTTACCCCTTGAGGAGCTTATCAAAAGACAAGAAAATAATTACTACATCGTCAATGTCAATAATTTTTTCATCAAAGATGATTTAGAGTTTTTTCTAAAAAAAGAATTTAATCAGGCATCTATCCACGAAGATTTTGAATATGGCATCTATGATTGCGAAACCGACAAGATGGTCAGTGGTCAATATATTTCTATGGATTCACGTAGTAAAATTGAACGCATAGCCAAAGAGCTACCGACAGATGAAAATTTTGTTTATTACTTTGGGGTTCACTTCCCAAACAATCAACAGATTTGGGATGGAATGGCATTACCCATTATTTTCAGTGGGTTATTATTCTTAGCCATCCTCTTTTTTGCATACGCGATTTCAGTCATCTTACGACAAAAGCGCCTTTCAGAAATGCAGAAAGATTTTATTAACAATATGACGCATGAATTCAAAACGCCCATTTCTACTATTAATATTTCGTCAGATGTCCTATTGCGCACACCCGCGATTCAACAGGACAAACGCTTACAACAATATGCCTCTATCATCAAAGACCAAAATAATCGACTCAATAAGCAAGTAGAGAAAGTCCTTCAATTTGCCCGGATTGAAAAAAGAGATTTTGCCTTAATTTTGGAGGATATAAATCTTAATGAGTTGCTCCAAAACGTCGCCTATAGCGTCCAACTTAGAGTGGATGAGTCCAATGGAATTTTTAATTTTTCTATTCCAAAAGAAGAACTTTGGGTCCAAGCCGACAGATTGCATTTGACTAACATCTTACACAACCTATTAGATAATGCTATAAAATACAGCCAAGATGCATTGATTATTGGCCTTTCAGCCAAGCAAGAAAACAATAAAGTAGCAATCTGTATTTCAGATAAAGGTATTGGGATATCGCCTGAGTTTCAGAAAAAAGTCTTTAAGAAGTTTTTCAGAGTCCCTACGGGCAACATACACAATGTCAAAGGATTTGGCTTGGGACTATTTTATGTACGCAATATCTGCCGTAAGCACGGATGGAAGTTAAACCTTGATAGTGTTGAAGGAGAAGGTACCCAGATTACTATTTTGATTAGTCGCTAGTATTTGCTCATGAGCTTCAGGGACAACATACTGAATAAAATTTTGTTTTACTACCATTCGGTTTCGCAAAACATTTTGGTCTTTTTTAAATACCTTTCCATAGGTTTTCCTCTTTGCAAGAAAACCGAATAGCACAAAATATTTTGCGAGGTTGGAGCTAGTTACTAGCTTTTGAATATGTGAGCAACAAGGAGTATAGATCGCCCAACAAAAGGAAAAGGCTTTTTGAGTGAACCCTTGGCAGGCGCTACCAAAAATGAAACCGCGGGGTTCCTTAATATCGTTTTCTTTTGTTCCGACTCTGGTTATTGCGACCATTTCGAGGATTTCTTCCACCTCCACGTGATCTAGAACCATATCCCGAACGACCTCCTTTTCTATTGTTGGTCTTTCTAGGGAGACCCGTTGACTGCGGTACGGCAGCAACAAATCGGATACCTTCTTCTAGCACAAACGCACCTTTGGATAATCTTGCCAAATCCGTTGCAATCATTTCATCACTCACAAAATGTTCTTTGTTCCAAGTCCGGTAAGCTGTTTTCATATAGTTACCTATAATCTTCACAAACTCAGCTTGTAACTCTTTGTCTTCCATTTTCAACGCCTTATCAACAAGCCTTTGGACATTCAATCCATAATGCCTCATCCTTGCCGAACCAGTCGGGTATGACATTTTTATGGGTTTCGGATTATCCTCTATTCTAATAATCTCAATGTTGTCAGGTGTTTTTACCCCCAATTCATAATTACTTATTTGGAAGATATGGTTCCAGAATCGATCCTGTTGTTCTTCAACATTCCGAACATTCGGTAATATTTGCCCCATTAGGACGATCACACCGTCAATAATAGACTGTCTTTTATCCATATCCTCAATGGTCAAGGCGTATTTGACTAGATTTTGGACATGACGTCCATATTCAGGGTATAGGATGGGCTCTTCGGCTGATTTATAATTCATAATTGATTTTTCAACCCTCTGGGAGGGATATTAAAGTAATAACGAGAAGATTTACTCAACAGTTACGGACTTCGCAAGATTTCTAGGTTGATCGACATCACAACCTCTCATCACTGCAATATGGTAAGAAAGTAATTGTAGAGGAATTACAGAAAGCAAAGGTGAGAAAATATCATCAGTTTCTGGAATATGAATGGAATAATCTGCTATTTCAGAAATAGCTGTTTCACCCTCATTAACGATTGCAATCACTTTGCCCCCACGCGCTTTGACTTCTTGGACATTACTTACGATTTTGTCATAAGCGCTTTTATTTGTAGCAACCAAAACGATTGGCATATCCTCATCAATCAAAGCAATAGGTCCGTGTTTCATTTCAGCAGCAGGATACCCCTCTGCATGGATATATGAAATTTCTTTTAATTTTAAAGCCCCTTCAAGTGCAACGGGGAAGTTTTTGCCCCGCCCAAGGTACAAGGCATTGGTTGCCTCTTTTAACTCACCCGCAATAAATTTTATTTTATCATCGAGCTCTAACACTTTTTGTATCTTCTTGGGTATTTGCTCAAGCGCAACCAATAATTCACGGAAACGAGGCTCAGAAATAGTTCCTTTTCTATGAGCCAATTGGAGTGCAAAGATTGACAAGATACTTACTTGTCCTGTAAAAGCTTTGGTGGAAGCAACCCCAATCTCTGGCCCTGCGTGAATATAAGAGCCCGCATCTGCTAATCTTGCAATGGAAGAACCCACTACATTAACGATACCATAGGTAAAGGCACCCGCCTCTTTGGCGCTTTTGAGTGCTGCCATCGTATCCGCTGTTTCACCCGACTGGGAGATAGCCATCACGATATCTCCTTCATTAATAACCGGTTTTCGGTAACGAAATTCTGATGCATATTCTACTTCAACAGAAATTCTAGCCAGTTCTTCTATTAGGTATTCACCAATCAAAGCACTATGCCAAGAAGTCCCACAACCCAATAAAGTGATGCGATTGACATTGATGATGCGATTGATGTGATCTTCCAACCCTCCCAGTTTTGCCCATCCTTCTTTAGCATTAATTCGACCAGACATACTATCCCGAACCGTCACAGGCTGTTCGTGTATTTCCTTCTTCATGAAGTGATCATATCCTCCTTTCTCAATGCGATCTAGCTCCATATCAATTTCTTGGACGCTTAATTGCATCGCTTCATTTTCGTAAGAAATCAATTGTAAATCGTCTTTTGTGATGACTGCAAGTTGATCGTCAGTCAGATAGACCACTTTCTTTGTATATTCTATAATTGGGGTCGCATCAGAAGCAACTATAAATTCATTTTCGCCAATACCGATCACCAAAGGGCTAGATTTTCGAGCCGCAACCAACAAATCTGGTTCGTTCACATCCATTACAACAATGGCGTACGCCCCGACCACTTTTGTCAAAGCTATACGAACGGCATCTATCAAGGACAGTTTATCTTTCGTTTGAACCTCTTCTATTAAATGTATCAACACTTCAGTATCTGTGTCTGATTCAAATCTATGCCCTAATTTTTGCAGCGCCAATTTTAGTGCGGCATAGTTTTCAATAATACCATTATGCACCAAAGTAAGATTGTGGTTTCCAGAAACATGCGGATGAGCATTTACATCATTCGGCTTACCGTGAGTCGCCCAACGAGTGTGCGCGATACCTTTTGTTCCTTTTCCATCACTAACAGCTAACAGCTTCTCTAGCTCGGCGACCTTACCTTGTTTCTTAAATATTCTTATAGGGCCATTCTCATTCTGGAGTGCGACTCCAGCGCTATCATAGCCTCTATATTCAAGTCTTTTCAGCCCTTTAATTAAAAAAGATAATGCCTCTTTTCTTCCATTATATGCTACAATACCACACATAGTAATTAGGTTTTTATTTTGTTTGGCTTATTATAATTCTGTATAGTTCAAGTAAAGTTTGGGTTGAGCTGACTCCTCCCCTGCAAAACCTTGTAAAACAACTCGTCCCATCACAGCGGGTCGTCTAGGCTTTACGATGATCTTTCTACTCTTATCTCCTCGCTGGATTTTTTGCATCAAACTAGAGATATTCAATTGGACCACTTGACGTATCACACCTCCTTTCTCAACTCGTTTTAACGTCGCGGTGACTGACTGCTGGCCTCCTTGCACATAAATCCCACCAATGCCAATGCCACTCGTATCTGTTAAAGTAAACAATTCGATTGGTCGAAAAGCCATGGTGTCATCAGCCATTATATTTTCCAACGTAAACTCCAAAACTGCTTTATTGACAATCACGCCCCCCAAACTAGCCAAATCTGGCAGTGTAACTTCTAGGTTGAGACCAATATTGGATTGCATAAAAAACAAATCACTATTCGTTTGATCCAAGTAGGACTCTACCGTAGAGCCGGTATAATCCTTTGTCTGATGGTTCGTAGCAGCGTACCCATTAAAGGAATGGATCCTAAAGACCAAAGAATCTTTTTCAGGCTTTTTGTAGTAAATATCAATTTCAGAAAAATACGACTTCAAATTAAGCGCCATCATCGCCGTCGTCTGAGATTTAGTTTTAATCTTTACTCCTTTGAATTTTTCTGCAAAGCCTTCAGCCGTCGTAAAGACAATAGAATCCAATGCCAAGATTTCTGCACCTAGGCTGTTAGTTAAAGGGATCCGCACATAAACCAAGCTAGAATCCTTTACCGTACTATCTGCGGTGACCACTAATAATCGCTTAT
>CAYRVZ010000070.1:0-11506 GCA_964427815.1 uncultured Saprospiraceae bacterium
AAAATTTCAAACCTTTTACTGTTAAAGTTGATTTTTTCTATTAAGAAGCTTGCATTATTTAGAATTAATATCGAAAACGCGATACTAAACAATGGAAATGTAGCCAAAATATAAAAACCACTTTGCTTCATACTTATCATAATTGGAATAACACCCGACAAACCAACTGAAAAGAAAATTAGAAACCATTTTTCCCTATAATTAACCATCTTTTCTTTTATGGAAAACAACCAAATAATAAATACTAAGATTATTGTCGGTAGTAACTCTGTAAGCAATCTAAATACAATAAAAAAGCGGCTATCAACAGTTTTAATATTTGAAATACTTCCTATAATTTGTTTTTCATAATAAGCTAATAAACTACCAAAACTTTCAGGAAAAATAATAAATAATAAAATAAATGGCAAGACTATAGCAATCAATATAATTATAGAATTAAAAATTAGACGAATGAAATTTCTATCAGTACTAAACACAAAATACCACAATACTAATGAAAGAGGGAATAATGCAACCAAACCTTTTGTTAGGACAGCTAATGACATCATAGCTCCTGAAATAACAAGATGTATTACTCTTTCATTTTCAATGCTTTTAATAAAAAACAATACAGACAAGCTAGTAAAAATCATCATAGTGTTCTCAAGCATATTATTCGGTGCAGCCCAAGTTACTAAAGGTATTAAAATCCAGAAAAATAAAGGGAGCCAGGCTAATTTATGAAATATTGGTTTTGTTACTTTATACCAAATACGAGTTATTATATAGCCAGTTATTATAAATGTACTAAATGAATATATTCTTTCAATATAAAAGCTATTACCAAAAATCTTAAAAAACAAAGATTGAATACCAAACGCCAATGGAGGATGTTCGTGAAAATGAGGATATAATGTGTGTGTCAAAAATAAATCCCAAAAATTTCCCATACCTTGGGCTAGGTTGTTTGAAATGGTAGCATATAACAAACCATCTATAAACATTCCATCAGAAAACATATTAGGGCTTATTATGCCAATAAATAATGCAATTGTTACTGTGAAAAAAGGTATTTGTTTGTTTTTCATAAATTAATCAATTAGCAAATAAATTTATGAAAAACAAACCTATTGAAATGACCCTACATCGTTAACGACCTAGGCTTTAATTAATTGGGTAATGCCACCTAAATAAATTCGTTTATATGACTAGAAGTGAAATGAAATTATCATTTTTTCGCAAGGAAGATCGTGAATTCCTTCGCTTATTTCTCTTTTTTAATCACATCCAAAAACCGTCGGTATTCTTTCTTAACAACTGGAGCTAATAAAACTAGACCAACCATATTTGGAAAAATCATCGCAAAAATCATGGCATCAGAAAAATCGGTTACAGCCCCGAGACTAGCAGAAGAGCCTATCACCACAAAGATTAAAAATAAAACCTTATAAGTGGAGTCAGATAATTTACTCTTTCCAAACAAAGCCTTCCAGCCTTGCAAGCCATAGTAAGACCAAGACAACATAGAGGAGAAAGCAAATAGAATAACTGAAATAGTCAGTATGTAAGAAAATCCAGGAATGGCAGATTCAAAGGCAACGGATGTTAAATCTACTCCTCCGATTCGTTCTCCTCCGATTAGCACTTTATTATTCATCACGTCTGCATATTCAAAATGTCCACCCGTATTATAAATAATAATAACCAGGGCCGTAATTGTACAGATGATTACGGTATCGACAAATGGTCCGATCATCGCCACTAAACCTTCACTCACTGGGTATTTGGTTTTGACGGCAGCATGCGCAATGGCAGCAGAACCAACGCCCGCTTCATTCGAGAAAGCCGCACGTTTAAAACCTTGGATTAAGACCCCAAAAAAGCCACCGATTATTCCTTTTCCTGTAAAGGCACCTGCCCAAATTAACCCAAAAGATTGTGGGATCAATTGATAATTTAAACCGATCACTACAAGTCCTGCTGACACATAAATAATGGCCATAGCCGGCACAATTTTTTCGGCTACACTTCCTATCCGTTTGATACCACCAATAATCACAATACCCACTAATATCGCCATCACCAACCCAAACGCAGCGCCTCCATAACCAGACTTAATGCCTGTCAAGCTTAAAAATTGAGCAGTCGCTTGATTCGCTTGAAACATATTGCCTCCGCCAAATGAACCACCCACTACCATGATGGCATAAAAAACGGCAAACACTTTTCCGATACCACCCATGCCCCGTTCTGAAAAACCTTTACGCAAGTAATACATGGGACCTCCGTGCACCGTGCCATCTGCATCTATGTCTCTATATTTTACCCCCAGTGTGCATTCTACAAACTTTGTGGACATCCCAATAAAACCAGCTAATATCATCCAAAGTGTTGCACCTGGGCCTCCTATCGCAATAGCAATGGCAACGCCAGCAATGTTTCCTAACCCAACCGTCGCAGACAAAGCCGCAGTCAGCGCTTGAAAATGGCTGACTTCTCCATGATGCCCTTCGACACGTTCGGTCACAGGAATGTCTCCGTCCTCCGTATGCCAGATTTCATCTCCTGTCACGGGGTCGTTTACATGCTCGTCTATGTCATCATATTTTCCTCGAACAATCCCTATGGATAGCCCCAATTTTCGGATATTGACAAACCCAAAATATAAAGTAAAATACAAGGCGCCTAGAATTAAAATAAACAATACAATGGGTACTCGTGTGTCCAAAGATTTATTTAAATCAACGGTTTCTCCATTGCTGAAGGTTAGAATATTAGTCGCTTTATCTAATCGTATATTGCTATCTTTTGCACCAGCTTCTCCAGATAAATCTACTATTTGTGTCGCATCATTATCTAATTCAACAGATAATAATTGTGTGTTAGGGTCTAAGTTGACCTGTTGGATAGACTTGTGGCCTCCGATAGTGATGGGGTAAAAAACAAAATTGGAGACCGCTTTAGTGGCAGGTTCTACTGCGGCATTAATACGTGCATCTAGTCCTTTGGCTTCTTCTTGCGAAAAGGCTAGGCCGATGCTTAAAAATACTAAAAAAATAGCAGCTATAAATCGCTTCATCATTTGGTCTTTTTCTTGAGTATAAAGGAAACTGGTTGTATTTCGTCCGAAAGATAGGCAGAATCTTTGGATTCGAGGGTAAGACTTGTTCGTTTTGTTTGACATTCTGATTCTTCAGAATGTCCAAACACTTTTTAGATTTGTGAATGGGACGAGGTTTAATCCTCAACCACGCCACTCAGGAAAGGAACAAAACGAAATCCTTCAAATTGTTCTTCTTCATAATTATCCTTACTGATACGCGTAATTCGATACATGATTTGGTTGTCTATTCCGACAGGAATGACCATCTGCCCCCCAACGACTAATTGTTGTAGTAGCTTTTTTGGAACACTCGGTGCCCCAGCCGTTACCAAAATTTTATCGTAAGGACCATGAAAATCGAGCCCCTCAAACCCATCTTTGAAATAAAAAGAAATACGAGGAATTTTTAATTCTTGATTTAATTTTTTGGCAGACTTATACAGGAGTTTATGTCGTTCGATGGTGCGAACCTGTGCACCCAACATGCTTAGAATGGAAGCTTGGTAACCACTCCCCGTCCCAATTTCAAGAATTTTATCCCCTTTTTGGATGTTCAATAAATTTGTCTGATAGGCAACGGTGAAGGGTTGTGAAATAGTCTGATCACAGGCAATTGGAAAGGGTTTGTCTTGGTATGCCCATTCTTCAAATGCCTTGTCCAAAAAAAAATGTCTGGGTAAACTTCCGATGGCATCTAGTATGCGTTTGTCCGAAATTCCTTTTTTTACTAAAGACTGAACCAATTTTTTACGCATCCCCTTATGGCGGTAATCATCCACTAACTGCCCACGAATTTGCTTCGCCGTTATTTTGGTTTTATCGTTTGGGTCGTAAAAGTATCGTTGATCCAAGGTTAGTTTTTAAAATTGACTATTGGTGATTCGCTTACGCAAAAGTACAAAATTAATTTGACAGGAAAAAATCCAACGAAGAAAGGTGTTTTAGCTGCAAGGTCTTTGTTATGCTCAATTGTCCAAAATCATACTCACATGTGGAATTCCGTCTTCTAGATAATAGTTCTCAGTAGCCACAAATCCCAGTTGACTATAAAATTTTTTAAGATGTGCTTGCGCACTAATCTTAATAGCACAAGCACTGCCAAAATTACTTTGGCAGTGCTTGATACTGGCTTGCATGAGCCTTTTACCCAATTGCTGGTTGCGATAGTCAGGGTGAGTGGCTACTCGTCCAATAGAACAATAGTCATCATAGGATATTCCTTTCGGTAAAAGCCGCGTATATCCCACTATATTGTTGTCTTCATCTTGTCCCATTAAATGGATGGCATCTTGGTCTTTGTCGTCGGCGTCCAAATATGGACAATTTTGTTCGACTACAAAAACCTTTTGCCGCAAGGCCATCAATCCATATAACTCGTTCAAGGTCAATGTATCAAAGGTCTTGATGATAAAGCGAATTGGGGAAGGCATGCAAGTGTGTTTTAAATTAAAAGCAGGACTTAGAAACCGTAACAGCCAAGAGATGAGCGACCTCTTTTTCTGCCACCAGACAAAAACTTCGGCAAGTTAATAGCATTTAAGCTAAGAGAAAAGTAAAAGTCTGTTCCTGTAAAATCTTTCTTGCGAATAAAACTCCCAATATTGTCCGTTCCAAAAGATAGAAACCCTAAACGACCTGCTAGACCCATTCTTGGTGACTTCCAATCTCTCAAGACAATCGGTGTGGATAAAGAGAAATACCTGTTTTCAAATCTAGGCGATACTGCCAAGATAGCGGTACGGGTCAAGTTGTAACGAGATAACCCGAAAGGTTGAACAAGCGCACCTCCAACATAAATATTTTGGATGAATTGATAATCTCCTTGTAAGCTAATAGCCGAAGGTAAGCCCATCTTAAAGGTCTTAGCTTTCAATGAAGCATTAGGATTTCCTAGCGCATTATTACTAATAGTTTGTTCAAGTTCTTTTAAATTTTTTGCATCTTGCAAATCCTCTAGCGTAAACATCACTTCGGCAGGAATGGGACTAGAAGTATGAAATTCTGCCTTCTTCTTAATATTGATTAGCCCAAAATCTAAGACAGAGAATCCTGCTCTCCATCGGTAACCCTCGACTTCATTATCCTCAATCTGAATAGAGGCTCCGACGTCGGCACTGACGCCATGCCCATAAAAGTCTAATGACGGATTGCCTAAGTCTATAGATTTATTATTGGTATCAAAATTTATTCGACCCAAATTTCCAGTAGTTATTGCGAATTCAACAGCTGGATTATTAACTAAAGTGGAATCCTTGCTTATTTTTGTAACGGTTAACTTATCTTGGATACCTATAAATCCACTCTCTAGGAAAGAATTGTATTTTAGGTTTGCACCAAAAGAAATATGCCCATTACTTTTTTCAATATCAAATCCATAATGAATGCCTGTTTCATTCCAAATCGCACCTGCGGCTTCAAAAGGACTTACCTCAAATGATTCTCCATATTTTTTACGATCATACTCCCCAAAGCCCAAAACCTCAGGAATATTTGTTACGGAAAAAGCGGCACGCATATTTGTGAAAACCCCTACGCTATGTTTTTCGGCAACCTTAAACATTAAAGACGGCCCTGTAAAAGTAGTTGTGAATTTTAAGAATTTTTTATTCGGTGAATCATACACATCTCCGACCAAAGAGCCCTTAGGAGCCGGTGCGCCATCTAGGTCAAAAGCGGACATGAAATTGCCGCTATTTTTAGCCATGTCTAAGATAGACGTGTTGCGGATAAATGCATAATTGTTTTCACCATACACCCCCAGTCCGCCCAGATGAATGTCAAATGCCAGTGGACTAGCTGCTACAAATGCAGGATTTAGCCATGCTTGATCCATGCCCGTATAATTGTCCAAGCGAATGCCTAATTGCTCTTGAGAAAAGGCAGTTTGTGAAAGGAAGAAGCTCACTGCTCCAAGTAAAAATAGTCTAAATTTCCCCATGTTGAAATTTTTGTTGAATTTGAAATCATTTGATAGCATACTAGGGTAAGTATTATCATAGATCACTCAATTCAATTGGGGGGAATTAGTAAATCGTATAGGCTGACTCCTAAAAGTCAGTCAAAAAAAATGGTTGGGGAGATGAAACCTTCAGTAGAAGGCATCTTGAAGAGTGTTTGCTAAAACTATGCCAGATTGGTTTCACGATATCGCGATGTTATTTTGTCAACTAGGCTGCCATTGCTCGGATTAGAGAATCTAGGTTGAAATCGGATAAGTTGGCAGATTAGGTACTTTCAAGAGTACTAAGAGAGGTGTGCACAATAAAAAAAGCCCCTCTCCATACAGAGAGAGGCCATCCCAAAAACCGATTACATCTTTATGACAAACCTTTAATGTTCACGAAAAGGTCATCATTACATAAAAATCGGACATTCTCTAGGACAGCTATTAATTGGGCTTGTTCCTATTGGAAGAAAAATGTCCATGAAATTATTACTTGTTGTATTGCATTGAATGCACGACAAAGTTAAGGCAAACTTTACTTTGAGGAATACCCTAAATAAGGTAATTTTCATATTTGTACGATTTAATTCGGTTGGTTTAATACTTAAAGGTATATAATTCAATCAATTATAAATTGCAATTTTTTAACACTTTAGATTTTAGGCAACAATAGTATGGAGCGACTTTAGTCAGTCGATATTGTTTTTTAGTTTTTTTTGCCTTAACTTTGATACTTACAAACTAAATGCTAGCTGATGTACCGTTTGCCCGTGATAATAATTACCCTTTTTGTTTTTTCTATATTGAGTTGTGGAAAAGAGGAGGTGCAAGCCAAGCCTGCGGATGTGCAGGTATCATTGAAAACCTATGTGCAGGATAAAGAGGCTGTAGAAGGAGAAATAAAATATACGACCATCGCAGGTCATGATTATAGCTTATTGACATTGACGTATTATTTGAGTCGAATTTCTTTGGTCGAAGAGGATGGAACAGTTGTTGAGTTGTCGAAAGCACATTTATTTGATTTGCATGAGGAAGATAGTAAAAGCTTTACAGCCAAAGAAGTACCAGCAGGACAGTACAAAGCAATGACTTTTACTTTCGGATTTACAAAGGAGGATAATGTCTTGGACTTTTTACCAAATACAGTTGCTAATTCAAATATGGGGTGGCCAGACCAGCTAGGACCAGGGGCGTTTCATTATATGAAGTTTGAAGGGAACTATGATGTCAATAATGCTGGCACTATCAAAAGCTTTAGATATCACCTTGGACCTTCTAAGGGAGGAGATTATTCTTTTGATGTAAATAAACCAATCGACTTAAAGGTAGACGAAACAGCTGTAGCACTAAACATAAAGATGGATATTGATCAATGGTTGAATGGGGCAAAAGTTTTTGACTTTGAAGCTTGGGGACCTGGTATCATGGGCAAACCAGATGCACAGGCGTTGGCTCTGGGTAATGGAGTGGATGTTTTTTCGGTGTCAGTAGATTAATTGGAACAGCAAATTCGACATTTTTACCTTTAGGTCTAGGGCGATACCCAATCATTTGACGAAAATTCCGCAAGGTGAGTGACTTTCCAACAATAATGAATAAATACGTTTTGATGATATGAAGCATATCTGGATAGTGATTTTTTTGTTGTTGGGTGTGTGGAGTTGCCGTGATCCTAAGGGACCAGAACCGATAGAAGAACCCTATGTACCGACACTCGTCGAATTAGAAATACCCTACTTATTTCCAATCATGGACATTCCAGCTGATAATCCCTTGACAAAAGAAGGGATTGAGTTAGGGCGTGCCTTGTTTTATGAGCCGATGTTGTCGGGTGATGATTCCCAATCTTGCGCGTCTTGTCATTTGGCGGAAGCATCTTTTACAGACCCAGACAAATTATCAAAAGGGATTGATGGATTGCTAGGGACCAGGAATGCGATGCCGATTATCAATGTGGGTTGGATGAAGAAGCTCTTTTGGGATGGACGAGCGACTGGGTTAGAAGATCAAGCGATTTTTCCAGTAGAAGATCCCCTAGAAATGCATGCAGATTGGGATAATGTCATTCAAAAACTACAGGCTAGTGAGCAGTACCAAGCACTTTTCCGAAAGGCTTTCAAGGTGAAAGGAGTATCTAAAGAACGGGCCGTTAAGGCGATTGCTCAATTTGAGCGGACGATGATCTCTGCTAATTCCAAAACGGATAAAGTACTAGCACCTGGCAGTGGTATTTTTTATACCGATCAAGAACAAGCGGGTCGGGACTTGTTTTTTTCCGAAAGGGCAGATTGCTTTCACTGCCATGGAAGTATATTGTTTACGGATAGTAAATTTCATAATAATGGACTCGATGAAAATCATGAGGCGGATTTTGGTTTATTTAAGGTGACCCAAAATCCTGCCGACAAAGGAAAATTTAAAACGCCGACCTTGCGGAATTTAAAATTCACGGCTCCGTACATGCATGATGGGCGGTTTCAAACGTTGGACGAGGTGCTTGAGTTTTATTCCGATCAAGTTCAAGTTTCGGCATCGTTAGATCCGTTAATGTCGCATAATGGTGGAATAGAAATGACGGCTACTGAACGAGCCGACCTAAAAGCATATCTTCTTACGCTTACAGACTCTTCTTTTATTAATAATAAAGATTTTTGGGATCCTAATTGATGACGAGGAAGTAGAATAACCATGCGGGTATTCCTTTTTATTATTATAAATCCTCTAAATCTCCTTTAAAAAAGGAGACTTATGATATAAAAACCATTTTACTATCTCTTAGAATTCAATTTGGTCTAGAAGCGAAATCAAAAAAAGCCCCCTCGTTTCCGAGAGGGCTTTTTTAATACAGTCGCAAATGGGTATTTACATCATTCCAGGCATGCCGCCACCCATTCCTCCCATTGGAGGCGGAGGACCAGCAGGTTCTGGTTTGTTACTAATGACACATTCTGTAGTTAAAATCATGCCCGCGATTGAAGCGGCATTTTCTAATGCCACCCGAGTCACTTTAGTGGGGTCGATGATGCCTGCCTTTTTCATGTCTTCAAACTTGTTAAGCCTAGCATTGTATCCAATATTATCTTTACTGTTGATGACTTCCTGAAAGATCACAGATCCTTCTACACCCGCATTTTGGGCAATGGTTCGAACTGGAGCTTCCAAAGCTTTTTTGACGATTTGGATGCCAATTTTTTCATCTTCATTTGCTCCTTCTAGCTTATTTAGTATCTTGATGGCACGGACTAATACCGTTCCACCTCCTGGTACTACACCTTCCTCAACAGCAGCTCTTGTCGCATGCAATGCATCATCCACTCGGTCTTTCTTTTCTTTCATTTCGACTTCTGTTGGTGCACCTATATGTAATACAGCAACGCCCCCAGCCAACTTCGCTAAGCGCTCTTGCAATTTTTCCCGGTCATAGTCAGAGGTAGTGGTTTCGATTTGCTGTCTAATTTGTTTGACTCTTCCATCAATGGCTCGCTTAGTGCCTTTGCCGTTGACGATAGTTGTATTGTCCTTGTCAATTTCAATTTTTTCGGCAGAACCTAGATGCTCTAGTTCGACAGTAGCCAGACTAAATCCACGCTCTTCAGAAATGACCGTGCCACCTGTTAAGATGGCAATATCTTCTAGCATGGCTTTGCGACGATCTCCAAATCCAGGGGCTTTTACCGCTGCGATTTTTAGATTTGCACGCAGACGATTGACGACCAATACGCCTAAGGCTTGGCTTTCAACATCTTCTGCAATGATTAAAAGTGCACGTCCTTGACCCGCTGTTTTTTCTAAAATCGGAACTAAATCTTGCATGTTTGCAATCTTCTGATCCGTAATTAAAATATAAACATTTTCGTATTCTGCCTTCATGGTATCCACATTTGTGATGAAATAGGGTGAAAGATAGCCCCTATCAAACTGCATCCCAATCACTTCATCCATATAGGTCTCGGTGCCTTTTGCTTCCTCGACCGTGATAACTCCATCTTTTCCGACAGCTTTCATCGCCTCTGCAATCAAGGTTCCTATCGTCTCGTCATTATTAGCTGAAATACCGGCTACTTGTTTGATACGATTGATGTCGTTCCCAATTTTTTCGCTTGTTTTCTTTAAGAACTCCACTACTTTCGCAGTGGCTTTGTCAATTCCCCTTTTAAGATCCATTGGGTTTGCACCAGCCGTCACGTTTTTCATTCCTGCCGTGACAATTGCTTGCGCCAAAATTGTAGCGGTGGTGGTGCCATCTCCAGCAAGGTCATTAGTATTAGAAGCTACTTCCTTGACCATCTGTGCCCCTAAATTCTCGATAGGATCTTCTAGTTCAATTTCTTTTGCGACAGATACACCGTCTTTAGTAATAGTGGGTGCGCCAAAGCTTTTTTGGATGACTACATTACGACCCTTTGGTCCTAAAGTAACTTTCACGGCATTTGCCAAAGCGTCGATACCGACCTTTAGTTTTTGCCTTGCTTCATTATCAAAGGTGATTTCCTTTGCCATAGTTTTATGTTTTTAAGTTATTATTGGGTGATTTTCGAAAACGATGTATGACTTATAGTACGAGCAATACGTCGTCTTCTCGCATGATTAAAAAGGTTTCGCCATCAAGGTCTAGTTCTTGACCCGCAAACTTACCATATACAACTGTTTGACCCACCTTCAAAGAGACTTTTACGCCATCTTTTCCTGGACCTACAGCTACAATTTTTCCTTTGCTCGGCTTTTCCTTAGCGGTATCGGGAATGATGATTCCGCCTTTAGTTTTTTTCTCTGCTTTACTTGGCTTGACCAAGACTCTATCATTGACAGGCTTCATAGAATGTCTTTGTTTTAGTTTGAAAATATATTTTGATAGCATCACAACTCGTGCCAACTGAAAAAATATGACATTATTTCAGTTTTTTGCCTTCGCTGTTTCAGTTGCTCGTCTTGCAAACAGACACTTTGTCCTATTGTTGTGTCATTTATACTTTCTTCTGGCAATCTTGCGACAAATCCTCTTACATAGGTTGATGCAGTTTTATACTCGATACAATAACGATCGAAACCAGGGTAGTACATTAGGTATCCCAACAGCAAAATTTTGTTCGTTATATGAGTTAGATAAAATAAAAATCATACCTTTGGGAAAACGAAGAACAAAATTTAAGCTAAAAGTAGCTTTTCAAGACGTTCTAATACTTCCTGAAATAGATAGGTGCAAATATCCATTAGGCAGCTTAACGGCTGGTAATATGAACCAGAGAGACTCTCGCTTTATTTTTTAGAACCTAAATGGGTCTTAAAAATAACAAAAAGTAATGGTCTTCAAGAAAAATTAAGATTTCATGACCATGATGCTTTAGCTCATTATGCAAATGCCGCCCCTACATACAAATCGACTTCGGTTTAACAATCACCGTCGGTCGACTCTCGCTGGCACAAAGATAGGCCATTAAAACAAGAATAGACGACAGCCAAAGTTTGAAGGATTT
>CAYRVZ010000071.1:0-11333 GCA_964427815.1 uncultured Saprospiraceae bacterium
CCGTTAAGAGAATTAAGGAATTAAGGGCATTAAGAGGATGGATTTTAAAAAGCAGGTTTCTTTTACCGTTAAGAGAATTAAGGGATTTAGGGCATTAAGAGGATGGATTTTAAAAAGCAGTTTCTTTTACCTTTTAGAGAATTAAGGGATTTAGGGCATTAAGAGGATGGATTTTAAAAAGCAGGTTTTTTTTTACCGTTAAGAGAATTAAGGGATTTAGGAATTAAGGGCGGTAAGAGTTGGGGCGCAAAAGCAGTTTTTTATCTATCGGTGGTGTATCTATAACTACGACGGAATGGAGGAATCAATCAACGTAGATTATATTTTTTTACAGAAACTGTTTTGCTAGCTTAAAAAGATGTACTTTTGATCCCGATATGAAAAAGAGCAAAAAACCATTTGTAATTGGAATTTCGGGCGGGAGTGGATCGGGTAAAACGACTCTAGTAAAAATTTTACGAGATCTCTATTCAGAAGAGGATTTATGTATTGTTTCGCAGGATGATTATTACTTTCCTAGAGAAAAGCAAAAAGCTGATAAAAAAGGGGTGGAGAATTTTGATTTGCCTACTTCTATAGACCGAGAATCTTTCAATAAAGACATTAAGGCTTTATTAAATGGACAGAGCGTCGAAAGATTAGAGTACACTTTTAACAACGAAGCTAAGAAGCCAAAACAATTGCTCTTCAAGCCTGCTCCCGTTATCATAGTGGAAGGACTTTTCGTATTTCATCTCAAGAAAATTAGAAAGAAATTAGACTTTTTAGTTTTTGTTCAAGCCAAAGAAAATCTTAAAGTAATTCGTCGAATCAACCGAGACCAACTAGAACGAAACTACCCATTGGATGATGTGCTTTATCGGTATGAAAATCATGTTCTTCCTACCTACGAAAAATACATTAAGCCTTATATCGACCGCTCGGATATTGTCATCAATAATAATTCCAAGGGCATGAAAATGGGCATTGAGACCATGAAAGCGGTAATAAGCAGCCGTATTCAGGTGTTTCATGAAGAAGATTAAAATATGGGGTTCATTCCTTTTATATCAAAACCTTTCTGTTTTAGTAAACGCAAAACACCCTGAGCCCCAGAAAGGTGTCCTACCCCAATACCAATAAAAGTTGATTGTTCTTTGGCTAATTGTTCAATACGATCTGCCATAAAAATATTGCGCTCATAAATCATTTTGTGTTTGAGTTTACCCAATTCTTTTTTGGTTGTTTTATATAAGGCTTGGATGTTTTGGTCTTTATAGTGTTGGGCCAATTTTTGATATTTTTTCCGTAAGGGAGGGAGGTTGGAAATGGCCTTTTTTACGCTCCTGAAGGAATCATTTGCATTCAGGTTTTTAAAAATTTCATGTTGCATAGAAGCCGATTCTACGGCCAGCATTTTTTTGTTTTGTTCCTTCGCAAATTCCCACAAAGCCGTATCCAACGGTTCAAAGTCGCCATTTCCTAAAATAGAAGCTTCAATTTGGGCAAGCAATAACATGGGATGTAAATACATCCAGCTACCCCATAAGCTTGGTAGATTTAGCGCGATAAATCGTTCTAGGTGTAGGAATTGATTTTCCGAAAGGGTATCCTTATATTTCTCAAAATAGGCTTCATCTATCTGCCCAGGAATCGTAAGAGAACGAAGTTCGTCCAGATCTGACTCTCCTGCATAGGCGTCACATAAAAGGATCAGCTTTTCATATAAATCAAAATTGGCGAAAGCAAAAGGAGAGTCAATATGGATAGTTCCTAGTAGATAGGAGGGAGCAATGCCTGAGTCCTGTTTGGTAATTTGCCAAAGAATAGACTGCTTCATCGCAAGCTATTATTCATATTCAAGTGGAAGGATTTTTGCATCTTTAACTGTAGATAAGGTCATCAAAGTTTTCATCCGTTCGATACCGACTATCTTAGACATTCGTTTAAAAAGCAACTCCTCATAGGTTGGAATGTCTTTGCACACGATTTTAAGCAGAAAATCTGCTTCTCCAGTGATGATGTAACATTCTGTGATTTCGTCGATAGAAGATATGGTATTTTGGAATTCTTTTAGAGAATTTTCCTTCCTTAGCGCGAGTGACACAAGAACAAAAGTGGTTACATTTAAGCCAATTTTATTTTTATTGACATGAGCATGATAAGACTCTATCACGTTAGTGGACTCTAATTTTTTGACTCTTTCTAAGGTCGGAGCAGGAGAAAGACCGATTTTTTTTGATAAAGTCAGATTGGTTACTTTACTATTCTCTTGGAGTATTTTTAAGATCTTAAGATCTATTTTGTCAATTTTATCAGACATAAGTATATGGTAGTTTTTAATTAAAGGGCAAAGGAACGTAAAAAGGAGCTCAAAACCAAAAAAGGAGCGTAAAAAAAGCACCGATAGTATCTATCGGTGCTTTTAACCACTGTCTTAGGGTCGTGTAATACATCAAGGAAAAATACCCATTGAAATATAATCATTGGCAATCTTATCGAGGGACACCATGAATGCCGCAGTACGTAGATCTTTCACTTTAGAGCGCCGTTTCCATACGCCTCTAATATCCTTATAGGCTGTAATCATCGTTTCTTCCAATCCAGAGCGTACCAAGTCAATCTCATCGGCTCCCTTCGTCAAAAATTCTCTTTCTCTTTTGGAAATAGTCTTACCTGTTGATTTTAACACAAAATCAACTAATTTTTGGTAAGTATTTGTATTAAAACGTTTTTCCATCCGTCCAAAACGTAAGTGAGAAAGATTCTTCAACCATTCAAAATAAGAAACCGTGACCCCTCCTGCATTCAAAAAGAAATCTGGAACAATCATTACGCCCTTTTTCAAAAGGATTTTTTCTGCCTCAAATGTCACAGGGCCATTGGCTGCTTCTCCAATTAGTTTTGCTTTGATTTTCTTTACATTACCTTTATGGATAACACTTTCCATCGCAGCTGGAATCAAGATATCACAATCGACAAACATCACTTCGTCCCGATGCTTAAGCTTCGTTATACCTGGGAAGTTCATAATAGAACCTTTTGCTTTTTTATGCTTTAAAAGCTTTTTGATGTCAATGCCATCTTTGTGGTAGATAGCGCCTTCATATTCAGAAACAGCAACAATCTTTGCTTTTCCTTCTGCTTGACAGATAAGTCCAGCATAAGATCCAACATTCCCTAGTCCTTGGATAGCAATTCTTTTGCCTTCCATGCCTGCAGTCAAACCAATTGCTTCCATATCATCTTCATACGACAGTACTTCACGCAACCCATAATAAACGCCACGCCCAGTAGCTTCGGTACGCCCTGCTATGCCAAATTGATTGACAGGCTTACCCGTTACACAAGCGGTAGCATCTACTTCTCCATGGTTCATGCTAGTATAGGTATCCAAGATCCACGCCATTTCACGCGGCCCAGTACCCATATCAGGTGCAGGTACGTCAATACCAGGACCGATGAAGTTCTTACGGATTAATTCGGCGGTGTACCGACGAGTAATACGCTCTAATTCTTTTTCAGTGTACTTCTTTGGGTTGATCTTCAATCCACCTTTAGCACCTCCAAAAGGTACATCAACTAAGGCGCATTTAAAGGTCATCAACGAAGCTAAAGCCATCACTTCTTCTTGGTTGACATGCTGTGAAAAACGGATACCTCCTTTTGTAGGGAGTCTATGATGACTGTGCTGGGCTCTATATGCCTCTATTACTTCATAGTTTTTTCCGATTTTTACGGGAAAATGCATTCTATAGACTGCATTCGTGACTTTAATCTGCTCCAGCAATCCCTTTGGGATGTCACTCAAAGCAGCTGCTTTGGTAATGGAAGCTGTTACGCTTTCATAAAAATTTGGTTGGTTCATTTCTCCATTTATTTGGTTCGTAGAACAATGTTGGTATTAAGTGATTTCCTTGCGGAAAAATATAGGGCGAAGTTCAATTAAATTTCTATGAATGTCAAAGAAAATCTCTTTTATTTTATCTAAAAGGCTAAAATATTTTTCTGCTATTGAACTTCTCATTTATTCTACGTAAAAATGCTTACGAAAGTTTTTTATAAAAGTATCACCACCGAATAACACGAAGCATGCCAACCCGTATCATTCCATCTTTTTGCGTAAGCTTCAGCGTATAGATTGCAGGAGGCAGTTGGCTTATATCCATTTCTATTGCGTTATTCGTTGCCGAAATGATAGGTTGATAAACTTGCCCAATAGCTGAAATTAATTCAATGGATTGTATTTCAACTATCGATTGCCTAATAAAAATGGTGAACGCAGCAGGATTTGGATAAATAAGCAAAGGTTTTACTTTAGGCTGATCCACATTTGTAATATTATCCACATATAGATCCGATACAAACACCTCACAACCATTATAGTCCGTAACAACCACATCATAAAAATTTGGGGGTAACCCCATTAGCGGATTGCCTCCTTGCCCATTACTCCACGCATAACTATAAGGGGTTACTCCACCAGAAATGAGCAACTCTATTTGTCCGTTCTCTTCGTTGATGGCATCTGTAATTAAAATATTTTCTAGTTGCATTTCTGAAGGTTCTCCAATATTATAGCTACCAGAAACGGCTATACAATCATTCGCATCTGAAACGGTCACCGAGTAAGCGCCTGTGCCTATACTATCAAGTGTCTCGATATTGCTAGAGCCATTGCTCCAAAAATATTGGTAAGGGGCCTGACCTTCTAGTATATCTATAGTGATGGAGCCATCACTTTGCCCATAGCAACTCACATTATTCAAATCTATCAATTTTATGTCCATATCACTTTCCACCAAAGGGACTTCTATATCATCCAGCATCAAACTACAACCTGTCGTATCAGATACTTGTAAAGTATATACCCCTGGCAATAAACCCTTGGCATCTTCTTCTTGACTCCCATTAGACCATAAAAATTGGGGATTCACCCAGTCCCCAATGATACTGACATGGATTGCTCCAAAAACTTGGCAATTTTGTGGAATAATAGAATCTATCTGAATGCTGACACTCCCCATATCATCTGCCAAAACGATAGGTGTCGGCAACGAGGAACTACAATCATTTTCATCTACCACGATGACTGAATATAGTCCAGCTCCAATACTATCCAAATCTTCCTCAAAAGATAAATTATTCCATAAATAATGGTAGGGCACAACGCCACCTGATGTTGTCGTAAATATCTGGCTAATAAAACCATGTTCACACCGATTATGTTGAACGGAATCTAGATTAACGTGCAACAATTCGGGTTCTTCTATTTCAAAAGAATCGGACACCCTAGTACACCCTTTGGCGTCCGTAATAGTTAATACGTATAGTCCTTTGCCCAGTTGCGCAATGGTATCGAAAGGGGTATTTAGCCATTGATTAAAGATACTCATTCCATTGCTCCAATTATAATTATAAGGAGCAGTCCCTCCTTTCGTTTCCGCAATAATCAACCCATCTCCTACCCCATAGCAACTAATATCATCAATTCTTTTTGCCGTTGCAGTCATCTCTAATTCAGATTGATAAACCTTTACTTCTTTCAAAAAACTATTACATCCATTGTCATCTGTGACCACTAATTTATAATCCCCCGGGTCTAATTGATTAATGTTTTGTGTCGATTCTCCACTATTCCACGCATAAAGGTATGGAGTGACCCCACCTGATACCTGTACGTTAATACTGCCTTTGGATGAAATCCCCCCGCAGTTTGCAACCATTGCTACCTCCAGTAATTCCACTTGCAAGGTATCTGGTTCTAGCACTGTCTCCTGTATTGTTTTTTGGCAACCATAAGCATCTGTCAAAACCATTTCATACTCCCCCACAGGGACTGCTAACAAATCACGAATCGTATCATTTGTATTCCAAAGATACTGATAGGGCATCGTCCCCCCTTTCACTTGTACAAATATGCCACCTGACGACTCACCAGAACATTGCACAGGATTAGGATAAGATTCAACTACGAGTGTGTCTGGTTCATCAATCATCAAACTATCGGCCACATTTACACATCCCATTCCATCGAAAATGGTCACCGAATATATCCCAGGATTTAATGCGACAATAGTCGAGGAAGACTGCCCGTACTGCCATTGATACTGATAAGGTAACGTACCGCCTTGGGTACTTATACCAATATATCCATCCGACATTCCCGCACAAGAAACACCGTGTATTGAATCAATACTAATCTGGAGGTTTTGGGGTGCGTCTAAGTTAATTATCGTATCTATCGCGCATCCATTATCATCTATAATTTTTAATTCATACAATCCTTTCGGAACATTAGCCAATGTATTATTATTACTATTACTTCCCCAATAGTATTGCAAATCACCCACTCCACCAGAAGCAAAAGCCACTAACTGACCATCGGATCTACCCACACAAGAAGCTTCTACAGAAACGATCGAATCCAACTGAATGGTCTCTGAGCCAAAAATAAAGAAATCCCCATCAATCGTACAACCGTTAGCATCCGCAATCACACAGTTGTAAAATCCTACTGCAAGATTATCCACATTTGAGCCTGACAACAAGGTATCGCTCCAGCTATAATTATAGGGCGTGACTCCACCAACTACTGTCGTTTGAATAGTCCCATCAGCCAGATTCGGGCAAGATTCAGGATTCACTATTGCCGACAAGCCTAGTGGATCTGGCTCTTCTATATCATAAATAACCTGACCCGAGGTACAACCATTCCCATCTGTCACTCGACATACATACACACCTGGCACTAAAGAATCAACTACTGCCCCCTCTATGGATACTGGAGCTGTCCAATGATAGTTAAATGGGGCTACTCCACCAAAAACATTTAATTGAGCCGAGCCATCTGCCTTTCCAAAACAACTAACATCCAGTTTTTCCGAAAGGAATAATTGCAAACTATCTGGTTCTTCTATTTCAATACCATCAAAGGACAAAGCACAATTGGCATCTGAAATCGTGACATTATAAATTCCTGGAGACAAGTCATTTCTATTTTGAGCGGTCTCTCCATCTGACCACAGAAAGGTAGGATTATTCCCCATGATTTGAAATGAAATACTGCCATCATTTTCACCAAAACAACTCACAGGATCCACTGCATTTAGCTCCACATTCAATCCAGGTGCATTAATAATAATACCCGCAAAGGAGACCATACAAGCGCCCAAAGAACTATCCGTAATATTAATAATATAAGCGCCTTGAATCAAACCCTGAATGACTAAACTTTCCGTCGCTACGCCTTCCCCAGACACTGGGCCTTCCCAGCTAATACTATATGGTGGTGTCCCTCCTTGCGGAAAAATAGTAAAACCGCCATTCGCTCCCCCACACATCGTTACATCCTGTAAATCAACAATGTCAACCCCTGTTACGATACTATGATTTCTAATTTGAAGGGTATCATAACCGACACAACCTGTACCATCCATTAAGCCTACAGAAAGGGAACTAACGGCATTGGGTTCGGCAAGCGTTTGGGCAAGTGAGATATTGGTTGTAAATCCATTGCTCCATTGATATGAGAATGGGGGTATCCCTTGCTCCACTATCGCTTCTACCACCTCTATATTATTGGGACAAAGCTCTAAGGTGTCCACAAAAGGCGAAATCATCACAGCGGGAGGTTGTGCTAAATTAAAAGAGACTACTTTGGTATCCGAACACCCTTCAGCAGTCGTACCCACATAAAAAACAGAACCAAAATCACTCGGCACAAAAACATCTCCCACGATGATATTACTATCCACAAAAGGTAATTGGCTATATATAGTTGTACTTATCGAAGCCCCTCCGTTATCTTCTAGCACAATAGAAGCGCCAGAAAAAGCAGATCCGCCACAAAAGACAATGGAAGTATCTGCGCCCAAATACGGATTTGAAGCCACATTTACTTCCGTAAAGGACCAATCACTTTTACAAGTATATCCTTCATCTGTAACGGAATCAATAACGGCTATCAACGCTCCATCTACCATATCTTCAAGTGTTACAGATTGTCCAGAAGATACCTCTACTCCATCCACAAACCAAAAATACTGACCTACAGCAGGGGTTGATATCGTAAATTCGAGTGCGCTGTTTGCGCAAACAGTCATGCTTGTGGGGAGAATAGGCTTGGGCAAGATTCGGTCATCCACCAATCCATTACAATTTTCATCTACTTGATTACAAAGTATCTCATCTACCATAGGATTAACAATTAAATTGCTGTCATCGCAATCCATATTATTACTGACAAATCCATTAGGTGGATTGTTTCCACAGGAAGTAGTCGAAATAGTTGGATGGCCAAAACCATCTCCATCCTCGTCTCTAAAAAAAACAGTGGCAGGTCCTAAGTCTTGAATATTGCCATATAAAATTAATTCATCCAAAGCCATGTCGCTACTCGACCCTCCGCTCACTCCTTCAAACCTCAACTGGACTGTTTTACCTTTATAATCAATCAAATCTACATAATATTGCTCCCATTGTTTACCTTGATTACCACTTTGCGTCCAAATAGTATCCCAAGTATTTTCCGAAAGGTCGTAAACTAAAAGTCGCAAAATACCCATTTTACTCCCTTTCATGTGGCGCTGAAATGAAAAAGCACATTGTTCCGCTATATCTTCTCCAATAAAAAGGCAATTGGATTGCAAACCACCCGTAATCCCAGCCGGGCATTGAGAGGTTTCTGTATAAATATAATTTCCTGTTAGTGAAACATCATTTTTGGGCCCAGTGCTAAAAGAAGGCGTTTTACCTGTACGTATAATCCATTCATTTTCATCCTCTGACAAATTATGCCAAATGCCATCAATAGGGCAAGTAGCATTACAAATAGGCGCACAAGTAGTATGGTCATCAAAGTTGGAAATGATAGTAGCATTTGCGCAAGTCGTATTAAAAGAAAAACAAATATTATCACTAAAGTCATCGCCACATCTAGATCGCATATAAGCATAATATTGAGTGGACGATTGCAAGTCTGTTAATACCGCTTGGCTTAACATACCAGAAATGGCCATCAGATTCCCTTGCCCTGGTTCATTATTTTGCCCTGGTGTAAAGTCAAAATCAGCATACTCTATATATAAGGAGTCACTAGTCATTGACTGAGTCCAATTGACTTCCACAAAATCTCCTCCCGTGTTGCTCACTGCTACAGAAGCCGGCACTGCGCAGTCCATTGGGTCAAAAACAAGTTCGACTTGCTCTAATGTACCTACATTAGGGGCATGTTGGTCACAAATTTCTAGCCACCAAGTACCATTTGGGTTCGTACCGAGATTATTCAGCAAGTAAAGAGGTTCTATTGGGCGATACCGACCTACATAATTAGTAGTGCCATTGGCAGTAGCAATAAACTCCGAAGCCATCGGAACACAAAGGTCATCCACCAAAACAGTTGTTTGCACGCAAGAGGTATCATACGGGTTTCCAAAGTTATCATACTCATAACCCAGATTTTTGAGCAATAAAATTCGTTCCCCGGTAGGTGCATGTAACCAAATAGTTAAATCATGCAGGTAGTCGTGTTTTATTAATAATTTTACTTCTTTCAATCGGACATCAACACCCAGTGATTGCCCATCGACCTCATCTACATCAATATAGTACCTATTAGTGGTCAGACAACTAGAGGTATAATAATTAATTGGTAGGTTAATCAAACAATCACTTGGATTATTTATGTGGGTAGAGAAGTGACGGACATTCGACCATGGACTTACATCGTTTTCACAAATGGCTCTAACCCTATATTGGTATTTGGTTGCAGGCTTTAGCCCCGTCCAAAGATAACTATCTCCGTATGCAATCACATACTGAGCCGTATCTCCTTGCTGCCTAAACTCTATATCAAAGCTATCTAAAGCTGAACTCCATTGGAGTTGGGCACTAGTGGTTGATACTTCTTGGGGCGTTTGGGCAAAAGGTTTCTGGCAGTTCTGTCCGATTGCGTTATTCACTAATAACAGAGGCCACAATAATTGAATCCATATAATACGACGTAATGCGTTTCTCATAGTACTCGTCATTTGGGGGGTTAGACTTAATAAAACTAGATTTCAGTAGGAAATCAAGGTTTAATAAATTCTGTCATAAAATTACATTATTTTCTAATAAGATGCCAATTTAAAAGTAATTCGAGTACTAAAAAACATAATGGTTTATTATAAACTCCACGAAAGTAATTTTTAAAAATCACGCCCTATTACTACTCATTAAATTAAACAAAATATATAACTAACTATCTATTAAGCACCTAAATACTTTCATGAATAATGGCATGATTATTTCATTAATTAAAGTAAGAAAACAATTTGAATTAAAGTGCTTCAAATTCTCTTTTTGGCACAGTTGTTGCAAAATAGTTTTCATACCCAATAACTCCTACCACCCCATTTCATCCCCCCAGTTGATTATTAAAACAAAAACTGAAAAGATGAAATTTTTCACTGCAATTATCCTTTTTATCTCCCTTACCTTTACAACAAGTGCAACCGCACAGTCTTTTGCAGAGATCGTTGACTACAAGAAGATTGTCAAGCTAGAAATGGACATCATGAAAGGCTTTGGCACTTATCAGCACACTATATTTGAAGCTGAATCTTACGACAATTTTATTGTTGATTTCCAAGAAATACCCGTTAATCTAAAGAGTATCAAGTTACTAGATGCCGACGCTAATATTGTATATATAGAAAATGTATCCAATCTAGCGACTGATTCCTTATATGAGTTGGACTTGTCAAAATTCACTGGAAGTAACTATACACTTCAATTGGATTCCTATACTAGTACTTACTTCATCGACTTATCCGATAGATAAGCACCAAGAGAATGACCATTGGTCGTTAATTCCAAAAAACCGATTTATTACTCTGTTAATTTAAACAACAACTATACAGTCTTAATATTTACAAATACAGGTAACGTACAATTTATTTAAATTTGAAATTTTGATAGCTGCAACTCTCCACCGAGAGTTGTAGCTTTTTTAATAATTAATAAAACTTTCGGAAAAAAAAGAAAAGCACCAAGAGGGTTATCTTGATGCTTTAAGCTTGTAACGAATGTTACACTTGGTTTTATGGAGGTAGGATTCCTTCATAACCAGGCAAAACCTGGATTTACTAAACAATGTTCATGGTCAGTTGAAAATCGACAAATCAACTGTATCATGCCTCAAAGATAGGACACCTCATTATTCTATAAAAACCTTAATTAGCCATTGGCTGATTTGACCTAGTATTTGGTATGATTAGCGGATTAACGCCATTAACTTGGGTTTACTCGCACGTGACATCGCCACGCCAAAAAATGGTATCTATAGTAGTCGCTTGAAGGCTAATATAAAA
>CAYRVZ010000072.1:0-11194 GCA_964427815.1 uncultured Saprospiraceae bacterium
TTTGTAAACTTGAATACTTAGTTCCAACGAGCATAGGAAAATCCCCAACTTTGATATTATCATAGAGCGAATGTCTCAGAACGCCTTGTAATTGCCCCCGCTGGCGGGGTCAAATTTGGTAAGTCCCAATAAAAAAGGAAAAATCTCCTTCAACTTTGGGGGGAATTACCTCACAACCCAAAGCAAGGACTCTTAACAAGATGTGTGGGTCAAAATGTCCTTGCAAAACTCCCGTTTGGTTCCCTTCTCCACGCCCTTACAACTAATACCTAATAATAATAACAACTACTAATTGTTTATTCCGAAATTTTATCTACCTTTAACATTATAAATTTTATTTCGCTTGATTATCGTTATCTATAATGGTGATCGGGCATCAAAACAGAATATAATGGGGGAGCAAAGAGTTTCGGGTTTTTCAAACCCAGAAAAAAGAAGAGCATTTTCTAAACGACTATTAGAAGATATACGGGCGATGGAGTATATGCTCGATAATGATTGGTTTGAAACAGACGTAATGCGTATTGGGGCAGAACAAGAGATGGTGATGGTCGATACAGAAACCTATCGACCTGTGCTCATTGCTGAACAAGTCCTAGCGGAAATGAAACCCTATAAATGGATGGGATCCGAACTCGGTAAGTTTAACCTCGAAACCAATCTCACTCCTAGGGTTTTTGCGGGTACCTGCTTTAGTGAGATGGAAGCTGAGAATTTAGAGCAACAGCGTATTACAAATGCTATCCTAAAGTCTTATGGTGCGACTACGGTGTTGACGGGGATTTTACCGACCTTGCGGAAAGCGGATTTACATATTGATAATCTATATCCGGTACAGCGGTACAAAGAATTAATGGAGGCCATTGCAGAGCAATTACGTGGAAATCATTTTCAACTCAATCTGTCGGGTATTGATGAATTAAAATTGGCACATGACTCACCATTGTTAGAAGCAGTCAATACTAGTTTTCAAGTGCATCTTCAAGTTCGTCCAAAAGAATTTGCGAAGCTGTATAATATTGCTCAAGCATTGACTGGGCCTGTGATTGCTGTTTCTGCAAACTCTCCGTTGGTGTTTGGGAAAAGACTCTGGCATGAAAGCCGTATTGCTATGTTCCAACAAGCTATAGATACGAGAAAGACCGCCAAGCACATGAGGCAATATAGCTCAAGAGTTCATTTTGGAACGGGTTGGTTATCTAATTCTATTTTGGAGATTTATAGGGAGGATGTTGCCAGATTTAGATCCTTACTAGCGGCGGATCAAGTTGAAGATTCTATACAAAAATTGAAAAATGGAGAAATACCGAATCTAGATGCTTTGCAAGTGCATAATTCAACAGTCTATCGTTGGAACAGACCTTGTTATGGAATTAGCGATACCAATAAGCCACATCTTAGAATTGAGAATAGGGTCATTCCTGCGGGACCGACCATTGCGGATGAAACGGCCAATGCTGCTTTCTGGTTGGGCGCGATGATAGGTCTAGCGGAATCTACTGATGACATTACCAAAGAGGTCTCTTTTGCAGATGTCCATGATAATTTTACCAAAGCTTCTCGATATGGAATGGATTCAAAGTTCAATTGGTTTGGGGACAGTAAGCACACCTCCCAAGACTTAATATTAAATGAATTATTACCATTGGCAGAGGCGGGTTTGCGCAAGCAGCAAGTGGCAGAAAAGGACATTGATAATTATATGGGGATTATTAAAGAGCGAGTTACGGCACATGCTACTGGCGCTAGATGGCAACTTAGATCCTATACTAAGTTGATTGAGGAAGTCTCCTCTGATGAAGCGTTATCAACCATCACTTGTTGTATGATTAGAAATCAAAAGAACAAATTACCCTTGCAAGATTGGGCATTGCCGACCCCCGAAGATTTAAAGGCTTATCAACCGGGAAAATTAAAAATCAGAGATTACATGACCACTGATTTGGTGACAGCCAGAAGTGAAGACTTGGTAGAAGTCTCTGCCGAAATTATGAATTGGTCTAAGATGCGATACTTGCCCATTGAAGACCATGATGGACACTTAGTCGGACTTTTAACCTCTAGAATTTTACTCAAATACTTCGCGCAAAAAGGAAAACTCATGCAAAGCCCTGATGCCACTAATGGCGAAATAATGATTAAGGATCCGGTGACCATCTCAATGGATACTTCGATACTGCAAGCCATCAAATTAATGAAAGAAAAGAATATCGGTAGCTTACCAGTAGTAGAAGATCAAGAACTCGTGGGTATCGTCACTGAACGTAATTTCTTACAGATAACGGGCCGGCTCATTGAACGCCTTGAAAGTAAATCTTAAACCTTAGCACCACTATCTACCACTACAAACTTTTTCTTTAATTTTAAAAATTGCTTCTCAAAGAATTCGTAAGAGAGGGTAGCCATAACAATAGAGAAGAAAACAGAAATCGGGTAGAGCAAATAATCTGTGTACATGTCAAACTTCTGCAAAGTCTTTAAAACGACTAAGATAACCAGTGAATGATACATATATAAACCATAAGAAATTTTTCCCGCGTATTTTAAAATCTTGTGCTCCAAGTTGAGTATAGAATCAGGATTAGAGGCCAAATTCATGATCATCAAAGTAAATAGCACTCCATAAATCTCAAAATGTAAAAAAGGAAAATGTACCCCAAAAGCAATCAAAAGGGCAATTACTGCAAGATTTATATACTGGACTTGTTTTGTGAAAAGTACTTTCAAAATAGGTGCTTTATTATATACCATGACGGCAGCAATACCACCTATTGCCATGATGTCAATATTAAAAGCATTCCAAAATCGCTTAGCTAAAGTATAATACGCGTGTTGACTATATTCATTACTTAAAATACCCAATATGATTATATAGCCCACAATGATCGCAATCAATAATTTCATAATGTTTTTCGAGCGACTCACTATCCAAGGCCAGAGTATGTAAAATTGTTCTTCTGTTCCGATGGACCAAGTTTGCGCTGCAAAGGGAATAATGCCCAAACCAACCAAAACTAAATTGGGTAAAAAGAATAAAAACAAAAAGGCCTTTACCCACAAATGAGATTGTACATGTTCTGCGGGATATTCTGGAATAGACAAGAAATCAATATGCGGAGCAATGAACAAAGCAAAAATAACAATTAAGAAGTATAAGGGCCAAATACGCAGGACACGACGCAGATAAAACTTACCGATAGCCACAGTATCTGTTCTTTCCTTTTCTATGATCAATAAATAAGTAATTAAAAAACCACTTAAAGAAAAGAAAAGGACTACACCTAGCTTCCCGATGACATGAACAAAAGATTCTAATGTCCCAATTTGATAATCCCCGAAAATACTAGATCCAAAAACATGTGATAGACCCATTTCCTTCTTACTCATCTCAATATGATGAATAATAACCAATAGAGCCGCAATAAATCGCAGACCGTCTAGGTTGGGAAAATAAACTTTCTTTTTACTCTTTGTCGTAGTGTTCATGTAATGTACTCCTTTATATTAGTCTTTGAACGCTGGATCATTTTCAGGAACTTCATATTTTTTTTGCTTTTTACCAAAAACGGATACATTCACATATCGCTTTGGATTTAGCCGCAAGTCCTGCAATAACAAATCGGTATTTTTGGAAACTTTAGCTAGGTTCATATACAATTCAGGATCATTTAATAGCTTAGCCAAAGAGCCATCACCAGTATTTGCTTTTTTGGCTAATGCTTCAAAACTGGCTAACAATTGATTGCTTGATAACAAGGTTTCTTTTAAAGTTGCAATTGCAGCATTAGCTCCAATGATAGTCGAATCTAACCCTGCACTATTTAGTTTTTGTGTAATGCCTTCTGTATTAGCCATGATATTATTGATCGCAGAATTGGAGTTCTTTAAATTAGCGGTGACGGCACTTAAATCAGCCAAAATAGTCGCCACATGCGTATTTGAAGTCCTGATTAACTTGTTTAGATTTCTTGTCGTCACTTTCATGTCCGCCAATATAATATCCACATCATAAAACATTTTGCCCACGCCTGGACCCGTTGGGTCTTTAGCTTGTACTGATATGGTGTCATACGCACTGACCAAACCATTCTTTATGATTTGGGCATAAGGGCTCAGGTCGTCTGGACTCCCTATCATTGTTTCTAGCATATTCATCGGATGACCTTTGAGCGTGCCTCCATGCGGTAAAATCCCTGCAGCAGATTGATCCTTCATCTTAAGATAAATAGCCGTACTTCCCATGATGGCACCTTCTATTTGGGCGATAGCATCGGTTTTTATGGTGATGGGTTCATCTATGCGCAAAGCCACCTGTACCTTGGTGCCGCCTTCTTTTTCTATAAATGCGATATCCGATACGGTACCCACTTGAAATCCCTTATAAAAAATCGGAGAAGAGCGAATTAAACTCTTTGCGTCATCTACATAAATGTAGTACGTTTTTGAACTACCAAAAACATTTTCGCCAGCCAAAAATCTATAGCCATATACAACGGCAAAAATGACAAGTATTCCAAATATTCCTAACTTAATTTCTTTTGACATGTTCTTTTATTTGTATTTGCTTGCGCAAAAGTACATTTTTTCTGTAAAGAGAAGGGGTTTGGCGGGATTCAATTCTCCACCATATTACGTGCTTCTTGTAGTCCTATACGTTGACCATTCAAATATGCTACAATAAACCCATTAAATCCTTTGTTTTTTAACACCTTGAAGACACTTGTAATATCTGACCAGTGTCGGGTGTGTCCTGTCAAATACTTAAAATAGCCCGACTCATATACGACTTCTACATTTGATAAGTTGGCATACTTGTTTGTTTTAACATTGATTGGACGCTTTGATGCAGCTATTTGAATCTTAAAGACTGGGGACATAGAAATCTTTCGATGATCTATTATCTTTGACTTTTTCGGTTGCTTTTTTTGTTTTAGAATAGGTGCTTCTATGCGTTCAGGCATCTGAGCGGTTTCTACTTTTTTACCCGTTGAAATGGCGACTATTTTACTTTCAGGTATATCCGTTACAGGTTTTATTTTTTCATAATGCATTTGATTCGTGGCTTTGATAATTTCCTTTTGCGCAAGTTCTCCTTCAAGAGGCACGGTCCTTTCTCTTTTCTTTGTGGCTCTTTTTATAAAGGGTTTAGGTACAGTATTTTGTTGGGCGGCATGATTTGAGTTGTCTCTTCTTATGGTGGGTTTGGGAGAAGCAGGGATTGTGGACACAACTTCTTTTTTGTTTTCTGCTGCAACTATTGTTTCTTGTTCAAATTGAGGTACTTCTTTTTTTTCTGTGGGGGAAGGTGCTTGATTAACATACATAGGTTTATCTTCCTCGATCCCTGTCTTGTATTCATAAAAGGCATCCGAAATAGCTTGTATAATTATTGCTTGACCTTCTTTACTTTTTAGATAATCTTCATCGGATCTATTACTGAGGTACCCTGTTTCGATAAGTACACTAGGCATGGCAACCTCTCGAAGCACGTGGAAATTATTTTGCAAGACGCCTCGGCTTTTTCGCTTTCCATAAGTGGCAAATTTACGCTCTACTAAGTCCGCAAATTGGATACTCCGTTCCAAGTAATTTTGCTGATACATACTCATAAAAATATGCCATTCTGGAGAGTCTGGATCCGTGAAATTGTATTCGGCATGACCACTTTCTAAAAAAATGGTTTCATTTTCGCGTTTAGCGATCGTTAGATTGCGTTCTTTCTTACTAGTGCCTAACACATAAGTCTCTGAACCATGTATCTTTCGACCAGCTGCACTAGCAGGCATCGCATTGCAATGGATAGAGATGAATAAATCCGCATGCGCTTCATTGGCGATTCTAGCCCTTTCGGAAAGCGGGACAAATACATCCGTCTTTCGAGTAAACAGAACTTCTACTTCCGGAAATCGATCTTGGATGGATTTCCCAACCATTAACGCAACTCGTAGTGTAATATCTTTTTCTTTTGTGCTGGAACCAGAAGTACCTCCATCATACCCGCCATGACCTGCATCAATGACCACTTTATTCACCCCCGAACCTAAAATCTGTGGAGGAATAGGGTTAAAAATGTTAAATTTATTCACCTTTGTGCTTGGATATACCGCTCTAGCCGTTAAACTTTCGTTAAAAAAGCAAAAAAATAAGAGTAGTAGTCCTAAGAAGAAGTAGTTTCGCATAATCTTTTTTTGGGCGCAGCTATTTTAATTATTAATCCAAAAACTAATATACTTTCTGTTGAAAGCCAATCAAAATAAGCACTTAATACCCAGTAATGGGCGTTGTTCGGTTTTATACTACAAATATAATTCCTTAAACAGTCGTATATGGCTTTTTCTTGTAATATTTTTGTTAAAGGTCCTTTTTAGCCCCAATTTGATCGCTCAAGTGACCGATAGCCTACTTTTGGAAGAGACAAAGGATTCTATCACGATGGATTCTATCAGTGTTGACTCATTAGATATTGCTCCAGCGCCTGATACATTGGCGTATCAGATTTCCCCTGATAGCTTAGATGCACCGGTGTATTTTGACGCAAGGGATTCCATTGAGTATGACTTGAAGAATAAAAAAATATACCTTTTTGGAGCCGCAAAAGTGAAATATACGTCTATTTCTCTGGAGGCGGGATACATTGTTTTGGATTGGGAAAAGAATATTTTAACAGCAGATTTTGTGCTCGATAGCTTGGGCAAGCCTATAGAAAAGCCCAAATTTGCAGATGGTAGCCAAGAATTTACCGCCAATAAACTACGCTATAACTTTAAAACAAAGAAAGGTCAAATCATTGACGCTCGAACTTTTGAGAATAATCTTCATGTCCTTTCGGAAAAAGCAAAGTTTTTTGCGCAAGACAGTACCCATGCCCGAGATTATGTCTTCGGCCAAAATGCCATTTTTACCACCTGCGATGCAGACCACCCGCACTATGGCATCAAGAGTAAAAAACAAAAAGTTGTCCCCAATAAACTAATCGTAGTAGGGCCTTCTAATCTGGAAATAATGGATGTCCCAACACCTTTATTTTTGCCCTTTGGGTTTTTTCCTATTTTTGAAAAAAGGCATGCGGGTTTGATTTTTCCGCAAGATTTTGAAAATTCCCCGCAATTAGGTTTCGGCTTGCGCAATGTAGGGTACTACTTTCCTTTGGGGCCCAATTATGATTTAAAGCTAACGGGGGATATCTACATGAAAGGTAGTTGGGGTGTGCAAGCCGCCATGAAGTACAAAAAGAGATACAAGTATAACGGTGAGTTTACTATTGCCATGTCCACCATCAAAACGGAATTGAAAGGAGAATTGACCCCTCAAATTTCACGCCCTAAGAAACTAATTTGGGAGCATAGGCAAGACAATCAGGCGCACCCTTATAATTCATTTTCGGCAAAAGTAAATATCGAGTCTGATAAATTTGAAAAAACGACCTTAAATAGAGCGGATAATGTTTTGGAAAACTCATACGAATCGAGAGTCACCTTTCGGCGAAAGTTTCCCTCTAGTCCTTTTTCCATTACGGCAAGTTTAGGACACTCTCAAATCATTAAAACGGGTGAGGTGGTGTTGAATTTGCCAACATTAGACCTCAGAATGCGGCAGATTTATCCTTTTAAACGCAAGCAAGGACTGGGTAAGGAGCGGTGGTATGAGCAATTTTCATTGACATATTCTGCCCAAACGAAAAATATCATTCGGACTTCAGATAGCACTTTGTTTGATAAAAGTACTTGGCGTAATTTAAATCTAGGGGCAAAGCATAATCTAAGTAGTAGTGCCTCCTATCGAATCCTTAAATATTTTAATTTTAGTCCAAGCATTAATTATCAAGAATTGTGGTATTTGAAAGGCGATGATTATAACTTTGATAACAATTTATTGATAGAACCAGACACCTTATTTAATGAAGATGGTTCAGTTTCAAATATTATGTCAGATACGGTTGGTTTTGGCAGTGTAGATACGATTCCATTTACGGGTTTTAGGTCTATTAGAACCTTTAATGTTGGGGCTTCTCTCAATACAAAAGTGTTTGGAACGTTACTCTTTAAGAAAGGTTTTTTGAGAGGTATTAGACATACGATAAGCCCAAGTATTGGATTCAATTTTACACCAGACTATACCAAATCTCCTTTTAATTATTATCAAAACATTCAGACGGATACGCGTCAAGCTCCAGATGAATATTCCCTCCGATATCGGTATGCCAATGGTATCTACGGAAGACCGCTAAGCAGTGGCAAGCAGATGGCGATTAACTACAGCCTTGGACATATTTTTGAAGCTAAATATTTTGCCCGAAAGGACAGTACTGTGAAGCGGACAAGGTTATTTGATAATATTAATATGGGTGGAAGTTATAACTTTGCAGCAGATAGTATGCGTTGGAGCAAAGTGTCTATTACTGGTGGTTCAAAACTATTTCGAAAGATGACCACATTTCGAATCTCAGCCACTTTCGATCCTTATGCCGTAAATGAAGAAGGAAAAGCTATTAATCAGTTTTATTGGAATACAAACCACAAATTACTGCGTTTTGTCCGTATGAATATGTCTTTTTCTACAAGCTTTTCTATTCAGCAAATTGCAGATGCCCTTACGGGTAAAAAAGAAGATAAATCGAATAAAAAAACAACGAAAAAAGGTCCCCAAAAAGAAAGGTTGCTGGATTGGTTTTCTGGCTTTAGAATTAGCCACAATTTAACCTACGAATTTTTAAAAGAAGCCGACAAGCTCAAAGGCAAAATTAGAACCAATTCAATTAACACAAGAGGGCGCATTCCCTTGACTAATAATTGGAATTTGAATGTCGGTAATATCGGATATGATTTTGCGAATAAACGCATGACTTATCCAGATTTCGGCTTTTCTCGTGACTTGCATTGTTGGAATATGGGTGTAAATTGGCAACCCCAAAGAGGAACTTATTCTTTCTTCTTAAAAGTAACTTCTCAACCCTTAGACTTCTTAAAATTACCGTATAATCGCAACCAATTCGATGCTCAACGGGTTGCTTTTTAAAGGTGCTGCTCTGAATATCAACCACATAGGCGTAGCTTTCAGCGGGGTATCATAATGTAGAATTAACAAAATATCTGATTGATCAAGTGAGACAAAGTTTTGAGGATAAGTTTGAATTTTTAAAAACATATTACCCTGATGCTGACATGGAAGATTGGGAATTAGCGGTGGCGGGTCAACGGGTGCAAATCATTAAAAAAGATGAAGGAGCAGGCGGTATATTGAAGTTTGGAACCGAAGTGGTCAGTGCTGCGGATGGTTCACTTGCTGCACTGCTTGGGGCTTCGCTAGGAGCTTCGACTTCCGTTGCCATCATGCTTCAAGTGATTGAAACCTGCTTTCCGAAGGAGTTTAAATCAACGAAGTGGCAAAATACCTTAACCAGAATGATTCCTTCGTTTGGACTCAAATTAAAGGATAATCCAGCCATGTGCAGAGCCACTCGGGAAAGGACGACCCGTATATTAAAACTAGAAGTAGATGCAGTTTAGATGAATTATTTAAGCCATTTTTTTATCACTAATAAAGCAATAAGTACCATTCACTTAGGTAATTTTTTGGGAGATATTTTAAGACATAAGGATACTAAGATCCTTTCGGAAAAAATAATGAAAGGGGTACTCGTGCATCGTGAAATTGATAAATTTACAGACAGCCATCCATTGGTAAAAACGGGCAAGAAAGTGATAGACCCTACCTTTGGTCGATATTCTTCGGTCGTGTTAGATGTTTATTTCGATTTCATTTTAATTGATAATTGGGAAAAATTTAATCAGCAGCCTTTGTTGGATTTCTTGAATGATTGTTATGCGTTTATTGAGCAGCATTTGGATAGTGTTCCAAGTCGTGTTTTACCGCAAGTCAAAGCCATGCTCGAAGCCCGTTGGATGGATGGCTACCTTTCGGAAAAAGGACGAAATAATGTTTTCTTGAGATTGGACAAAAGAGCCAAGTTTGAAACACATTTTTCAAAAGCCATGGATGTATATGCTGAAAATATTGACATTTTGACGGAATTACACGCTGATTTCTTCATTGAATTGGTTCAGGCTATTGATTGTTAAATAACGGATCTTGAGTTTTTTAAAAAGAAAAAGCTGTCTAAAAATAGACAGCTTTTTCTTTTAATATTATGGATTTAAAGTGAAGTTTACTGTTTCGTAAATGCCTTGGATAATTTTTCTTTTTCCGAAAGAACATTTAATTGATAAGTCCCAGCAGGGAGGTCTTGGACATCGACAGCGTGGACATTTTCGGTGAATTGTCCCTGCATAACCTTTTTGCCATCAATGGATATTACTTCATATTGAACAATGCAATCTGCACATGCTTTTGTGAAGTTAATATTTAAAATATCGGCAGTAGGATTTGGAAATAATTGCAAATTGATATTACTAATTCCTGGACGCTGTTTGGGCTCTACAGGAATAATGGTGCAGTCACAATCTTGACCAACTTTCTCCCACTGAAAATAGGCTAAAGTCCCTTTCTTAGTGCGGAAATAAATTTGGTCATTGGCGCCACGAGCGAGATCCCCAGTCGGATCCCCTAATCGGCTTTCAGTAAAGAAATTGCCATCTACCCACCAACGAGCCCTTTTGTTATTGGGGTAGTCCCAGCTAAACACTAGCAAACGACCATCCTCAGCTAAATAAAAAATATCATTTCCCGCAGCGACAATTTTAGAAGCAATGTAATCTGGATGCGCTAGATCCTGAATGCCATATGTGTATTCGGAAGGCGTGTAAATTTTCTTGTCCTTCGTGAGAAAGTGAAGTTTATTATCTTTCCCCGTAAAAGCAACAAAGTCTTTGTTGAGCCCTTCTGCTATGGTGATAGAACCTGGTCTATCGGCAAGGTTGTCTTTAATAGAAAGGCTCATCATTTGTTTTAACAAGGTTTTATAAAGTGCGACGTATTCTGCAATTTTAATAGTCTTTTGTGTGGTTTTCCATTCTCCATTTTCAAGTGTAGATTTATATGACTTTCCATTTTTTCCAATGAATGATACTTCATTAGTATTGTCTAGATTCGGAAAAATCACATCCAGTCCTTCTTGAATTTCAATGTCCGACACTTCATGAAATACCCAAGTGTAATCTTCCAGATACTTATAAGGTCTGTTCGGTTTGTGTGTATAGATATTTACTTCTTGGATGTCCATGAAAAAAGATTCGTT
>CAYRVZ010000073.1:0-11107 GCA_964427815.1 uncultured Saprospiraceae bacterium
GGACAAAAAGCAGGGTTGTTGTCAACAATAGAAAATAAAATTGGTAACAAAATAATTCCCTCCACACACACGACCGCTGATTCAGTTACTGTTAATCGTCTCCTCTCGGAAATGGTAGCGGAAGGTTGTGTTGTGGCGTTTATGGAAGTAAGCTCCCATGCAATAGATCAGCATCGGATTAGTGGGTTGGTCTTTGCAGGGGGCGTTTTTACGAATCTGACTAGAGAGCATTTGGACTATCATGGTACGATGCTAGATTATCTAAATGTTAAGAAAAGGTTTTTTGATAATTTGCCCAAAGGTAGTTTTGCATTAGCTAATATTGACGACAAGAATGGGCTAGTGATGATGCAAAACACACAGGCTATCCCACATACACTTGCGTTAAAAAGAATGGCTAATTATACAGCTAATATTAAAGATAATTCATTAGAGGGTTTACATCTAACTATCAATGGAAATGAGGTGTATGCTCGACTGATTGGGCAGTTTAATGCCTATAATATGTTAACTACTTTTGCAGTGGCAGTACTGTTGGGAGAAGAGGAGATGGACATTCTACAAGTATTGAGTGGGCTGCCAGGAGCGCCTGGTCGTTTTGAAAAAGTCATAGATCCCAATAGTAAACGGATGGGTATTATTGATTATGCACATACACCAGATGCTTTACAGAAAGTGTTGGATACTATTAATGAGATTAAGCAGGAGAATGTAAAATTATTCACAGTCGTTGGATGCGGAGGAGATAGAGATAAAACTAAACGCCCCTTGATGGGAAAAATGGCAGCGGTAGAAAGTTATCAAACTATATTTACAGGGGATAATCCAAGAAGTGAAGAACCAGAAGTAATCATTCAGGAAATGATGCAAGGAGTTGATATTGAGGATGTTGGAAAAGTATTGGAGATAGTAGATAGGGGAGCGGCCATCAAAACGGCTTGTCGGCTAGCTGGAGAGAATGGCGTTATTCTAGTGGCAGGAAAGGGGCACGAAAAATACCAGATCGTCAAAGGAAAGAAATTACCTTTTGATGATAAAGCAGCATTAATGAATGAATTTTTAACGGTTACAAATAAACAGAATTAAGAAATGTTATATCATTTGTTTACATATTTGGATGAAGCTTACAATCTGCCGGGGGCGGGTCTGTTTCACTTTATTTCTTTTAGAGCAAGCATGGCAGTGATAATTTCTCTGTTGATCTCAATGGCTTTTGGCGGACGTATTATCAAACGCTTGCAAAGAATGCAGGTTGGTGAGACTGTCAGGGAACTTGGGTTAGCAGGTCAAAAGGAAAAAGAAGGCACCCCAACAATGGGCGGGCTGATTATTATTACAGCAATTTTACTGCCTGTTTTGTTGATGGCAGATTTAACTAATACTTACATCCAATTAATGATATTAGTAGTTGGGTGGCTTGGATTAATTGGTTTTATTGATGATTATATAAAGGTTTTTCGCAAGAATAAAAAAGGTTTGAGTGGGAAGTTTAAACTGTTGGGACAAGTGGTTTTGGGTTTGGTCGTGGGTCTGACGATGTTGAACAGTAATGATATTGTAGTCGGCATGAGTCCTGAATTGGCGCAAAGAGATGGATATGAAGTTGTAAAAGAAATTGTACAAACGACAGCAACAGGAAGCAAAGAGGTGACATCAGTTTGGGCGAAAGCGTCTTTGACAAACGTCCCTTTTACGAAGGCATACGATATAGATTATTCAAAGATTTTAGGGTTCATGGGAGAACCACAAGCTCGGTCATTAGTTTGGTTAGTATTTATACCCATCGTTATATTTATTGTAACAGGGGTTTCAAATAGTGCTAATCTGACTGATGGCCTTGATGGTTTGGCTACGGGTCTATCGGCAACCATGGCCTTAGTCTTGGCTGTCTTGGCATACATGGCAAGTAATAAGATTGCCGCTAATTATTTGAATATTTTGTATCTGCCTGGTTCTTCAGAATTAGTGATTTTTGCCGCAGCGTTCTTTGGGGCAACGATTGGATTTTTATGGCATAATTCCTTTCCCGCAGCTGTTTTTATGGGGGACACAGGGAGCTTGATGCTGGGAGGCGTCATTGCTACATTGGCCATCCTATTGAGAAAGGAATTGTTATTGCCCATTTTAAGTGGCGTGATGATGGTGGAAACTTTTTCAGTAATGATACAAGTGACTTACTTTAAGTACTCAAGAAAAAAATACGGGGAAGGGCGTCGAATCTTTAGAATGTCGCCTCTGCATCATCACTATCAAAAATTGGGGATGCCCGAAATAAAAATTGTAACACGTTTTTGGATAGTCGGTATTTTGTTGGCTATCGTCACCATCATGACTTTGAAAATTAGATAATGGCGAGTGTGAAAAATATATTAGGCAACCTAAAAGGGGATAAAGTGATTTGGACGATTATGTTCTTGTTGTCTTTGTTTTCGATACTTGTTGTATATAGTGCAACGGGTACTTTGGCCTATCGGTATCAAGGTGGAAATACGGAGTATTACCTATTAAAGCACTCAACCACTTTAGTCTTTGGGTTTATTATTGCCTATGCTGCCTATACCATGCCTTATCAGATTTATATGAAAATGGCTCCTTATCTTTTATTAATTAGTGTGCCTCTTTTGGTCATTACTATGGCGGCGGGTGTGGATGTAAACTCTGCTAGACGGTGGCTAGCGGTTCCAGGAATTGGCTTGACTTTTCAGACCTCTGATTTAGCTAAGATAGCCCTAGTAGTTTATGTGGCGAGAGCTATTACAGCTAGTCAAGAAACGATAAAAGATTTACAAAAGGGTTTTTTGCCTATCATTGTTCCGGTGTTGATTATTTGTGGATTAATTGCTCCTTCGGATTTGTCAACGGCAATGATTCTATTTGTGACTGCGATGGCAATGATGTTTGTTGGGCGTGTGCGAATGAGTTTTTTAGTTGCTTTGATGACAGGCGGAATTATTTTGTTTAGTTTTTTGGTGACCATCGGTAATTTTTTCCCAAAGTATGTAAGGGTTGGTACTTGGGTAAGAAGAATGAGGTCATTTGTCACAGGTGAAGGGGATAATTTTCAAGTGATACAAGGTAAAATGGCCATTGCAAATGGAGAATATTTTGGAGTAGGACCCGGTAATAGTGTACAAAGAAATTTTTTACCTTCCTCTTATGCTGATTTTATTTTTGCCATAATAGGTGAAGAATATGGATTAGTCGGAGCGACTTTTATTTTGTTTCTGTATGTAGCATTAATGTTTAGAATAGCGAGATTAGTGACTAAAAGCCCAAAGGCATTTGGTTCTATTTTGGCTGTAGGGCTTGGCTTTATGATTGTGTTGCAAGCAATGGCTAATATGGCCGTTTCAGTGAACTTGATGCCAGTTACAGGATTGCCGCTACCGCTAGTCAGTATGGGGGGGAGCTCGATTTTGGTGTCAGCAATCGCCTTTGGGATGATATTAAGTGTGAGTAGATATATAGAGGGACTTTCGTCGAAAGCTGCGATTCCTGATATGGAAATAGAGCCAGAGTCATGAAGGTAATTATTTCAGGAGGAGGCACAGGCGGGCATGTTTTTCCCGCTATAGCCATAGCCAAAGCATTGAAAAAGATTGATGCGGATATTGACATTTTGTTTGTCGGGGCAGAGGGGAAGATAGAAATGGAAAAGGTACCTCAAGCGGGTTTTAAAATTCAAGGTTTACCGATAGCAGGATTTCATCGGAAGTTTACTTTGAAAAATTTATCTTTTCCGTTTAAGTTGATTCGTTCTTTGATGAAAGTGAGAAGAATTATTAAGGATTTTAATCCTGATGTGGCCGTAGGAACAGGAGGATATGCAAGTGGTCCTGCTTTAAAAATGGCGAATAAACTAGGCATACCAACAGTGTTGCAGGAACAAAATTCTTATGCAGGTGTGACCAATAGGCTTCTGGCCAAAAAAGCTTCTGCCATCTGCGTGGCTTATGAAGGGCTCGATAAATTTTTTCCGAAAGGAAAACTCGTAGTAACGGGTAATCCAGTGCGGAAAGACTTGCAAGACAAAAAAGACAAAGCTATTGCGAAAGCGCATTTCGGCTTAGATAATAATAAGAAAACTATTTTGGTGATGGGGGGGAGCCTCGGCGCTAGAACGATTAACCAAGCGATGGACGCTTCGAAAGAACTCATTGAAGCAAGAGAGGATGTGGAAGTAATTTGGCAGATGGGACGCTTGTACAAAGATTCTTTTGGGAATTGTCCAACCGCTCAGCTTTCAAATGTGAAAGCGATGGTTTTTATTGATAAAATGGATTTGGCTTATGCAGTCGCGGATGTAGCGGTTTGTCGTGCAGGAGCTTTGACTATTTCAGAGTTAACAGTGGCGGGTGTGCCAGCAGTTTTAGTTCCTTCTCCAAATGTGGCAGAAGATCACCAAACAACAAATGCAAAAGCACTAGAAAGTAAAAATGCAGCTTTGATGGTCAAAGATGTAGAAGCGGTAGCAAAAATGTGGAAATGTACTTTGGCATTATTGGATGATGCGGAACAAAGAAAACAGCTACAAAAAAACCTCCTAGCAATGGCTAAACCCAATGCTGATTTGGAGATTGCAAAAATAGTAATAGACGTGGTGAAAAAATCACAAGTTTAGAATGAAAGGATTAAATAAAATAAACGAACAATTACGCAAGACCTATTGGATGCTTGGAGCTGGTTTTATGCTAGTAGTGGCCATGGCAGCGGCACGCTTTAAGGGGCATAGTCGGACGACTGAATTGGTCGTAGAAATCCAAGCACTAGGGGAGAAGGGTGGCTTTTTGATAATGGAAAGAGATGTGAAGCGGGTTATCCAAAATAGCTTTGTGGAAGAAATAGACGGAATGGATCTGAATCAAGTTCGATTGGATAGAATGGAAAGCGTTTTAGAGGAAGATCCTTTTGTGAAGAATGCAGAAGTCTGGATCGATGCGGAGAATAAAGTTCATATTAAAATTAAGCAACGCCAACCAATTCTTCGAGTGATTGATAATAATGGCATGAATTATTATTTAGATGCTGAGGGTATAAAAATTCCTACTTCTAAATATGCAACCGCCAGAGTTCCTGTTGCAACGGGCTATTTGCCGCCCTATTTTAAAGAGTTTGAGGGAACTAGCAATCCTTTACACGATGTATTAATATTAGCAAAATTCTTAAAGAAGAATAAAGTGCTAGATGCCTTAGTATCACAAATTTCCGTGCATAAATCTGGAGATTTGGTGTTGAGCCCTGAATTAGGAAAAACTGCTATCATTCTAGGGACAACAGACCAGATGGTCGAAAAATTTAAAAAACTACTCATCTTTTATAAGGAAGCAATGCCTCATGAAGGATGGAGAAAATATCAAACCATTAATTTAAAATTCACTAACCAAGTAGTTTGTAAGCGCTGGTAAACGCAAATGAACTACATAAAATTATTACCTATGGAACAAGTTGAAAAACAAGTTGAACACACACCAAGACCATTAACGGTTGCCATTGATATTGGTACAACAAAAATATGTGCAATTGCAGGCCGATTAGATGAATTTGGTAAATTAGAAGTATTAGGGATTGGCAAGGTAGCTTCTACGGGAGTGAATCGCGGTGTCGTTTCTAATATCGAAAAAACAGTAAGCGCCATTAAAAGTGCGATTAATATTGCTGAAACCGCTGCTGGCAAAAAATTCTCTACGGTACATGTAGGGATCGCAGGTCAGCACATCAAGAGTCGTCAACACAGAGGGCTATTGACTAGAGATAATAACCATGATGAGATCAGCGAAGCTGATATTAAGAAGTTGATTTCCGACATGCACAAACTGGTTTTACCGCCCGGAGACAAAATATTGCATGTAATTCCTCAGGAATTTACGATAGATTCAGAACAAGGGATCATTGATCCTATTGGGATGTCTGGCGTACGGTTGGAAGCTAACTTCCACATCATTACAGGGCAGACGTCCGCTTCATCCAACATTTTTCGTTGTGTGGAGCGGGCAGGCCTCAAAGCAGTTGACCTGACTTTGGAGCCAATCGCTTCAGCCCATGCCGTGCTTTCTGATGAAGAGAAGGAAGCCGGTGTAGCCCTTGTTGATATAGGTGGGGGGACGACTGATTTGAGTATTTTTAAAGATGGAATCATCCGCCATACGGCTGTTATTCCTTTTGGCGGTAACGCTATCACGGATGACATTGCTGAAGGATGCCACGTGACCAAAAAGAATGCTGAAAAATTAAAAGTAAAATTTGGGTCTGCTTTGGCAGATGAAATTTATGAGAATCGAATCATCTCTATTAATGGTATTAATGACAGAGGACACAAAGAAATTTCGGAAAGAAATCTTGCACTTATTATACAAGCGAGAGTAGAAGAAATTTTTGATTTCGTACTTTGGGAAGTAAAACGTAGTGGTTTTGAAAGAGGATTGATTGCGGGTATTGTTATTACTGGCGGAGGTGCTTTGTTAAATCACTTAGATAAGTTAGTTGAATACCATACTTCTTTTGTTTGTCGAATTGGTGTGCCAAGAGATCGTTTTGCGCATGGATACGCAGAAGGATTGGCAAGTCCAATTTATGCAACTAGCGTGGGACTTTTATTGAATGGTATTGAAAATGGCGAAGTGCCGATTGATACACCCAAAATGAAGAAAGAAGAAACAGTTTTTGAAGAAGAGGCTGTTGAAGAAAAGACTTCTTTCTTGGATAGAGTATTCAAGAAAACCAAAAAATGGTTTGAGGTAGAGCCCGACTTACATATTTAATCACCCGGTAACAAAATTCATTCCGCATTAACTGAATTTGTTCAAACACTAAACTAACTAATCATGAAATTTGAAATTCCTAAAAGTGAAAAATCAATCATAAAAGTCATCGGAGTCGGTGGTGGAGGCGGTAACGCTGTCAATTATATGTATGAGCAAGGTATCCACGGTGTGGACTTTATACTTTGTAATACTGATGCGCAAGTATTAGAAATTAGTCCTATACCTAACAAGATTCAATTAGGTCCAAACCTAACGGAAGGACGTGGAGCTGGGTCTAAGCCAGAGATTGGCAAAAAGGCTTGTGAAGAGTCTCTAGAGGAGATTAAAATGTATTTGGATGACAACACCAAAATGTTGTTCATTACCGCCGGAATGGGTGGGGGTACAGGTACAGGAGCAGCACCCGTTATTGCTAAGTTGGCTCAAGAAATGGATATTCTAACGGTCGGTATCGTAACGATTCCTTTTGGGTTTGAAGGAGGTAAGCGTAAAAAGTTTGCGATGGAAGGTCTAAAGGAATTGCGTGAAAATGTCGATACTTTAGTCGTGATTTCTAATGATAAATTAATGGAAATTTACAGTGACCTAGGATTAAATGAAGCTTTCGCAAAAGCGGATAATATCCTAACCACTGCCGCAAAAGGCATCGCCGAAATTATCACAATTCCTGGCTACGTAAACGTTGATTTTGAAGACGTAAACACCGTCATGAGAAATAGCGGTAAAGCCGTCATGGGGACTGGTAAAGCAGAAGGAGACAACCGAGCAATGGAAGCGATTGAAGCAGCTTTGAATTCTCCATTATTGGAAGAAAATGACATTCAAGGGGCGACTAATATTTTGATGCAAATCTCCTATGGGCGTAAGGAAGCGACTATGATGGAAATCAAAAAGATTACAGATTTCATTAATCAAGAAGTAGGTAATGGTACGAATGTAATTTGGGGTAATTGTCATGATGCAAGTATGCGTGATGAAATCGCTATTACGATCATTGCCACTGGATTTGAGTACGCAACAGATATGTCTGCTCCGTTGAGAAATACTCGCCATACTGTAAGTCTGGACGAATCGGTATCTATAGATGAGGCTTTATCTGTCGGGGGTGGAAGTCATAGGACTGTTGAGTTTGAGAATACGAGAAGTTCTTTCTTTCAAGAAGATTTGCTTTCGCAAAATGAATTGGAATTGGAAATGAGAGAAAAACGTATGGACGAAGAACGCAGACGTAAAGCAGTTTTGTTGAAGCAAAATAATCCAAGTAAATTAGATTCTCGTCAGACTCTTGCAGAAATGGAAAGCATGCCGGCATATAAGCGTAGAAGAATTTTATTGGATGAAATCAATTTGGATGATGAAATGTCAGACTGGAGTGTGACTGCAGGTCGTAAATTGGACAGATCAAATAATGCATACATCCACAAGGAAGTAGATTAATGATAATGGGTATTTACCGACTCCTCTTTGGTCTCTCCTATGGAATAAGGTAGAGCTGTAGCGAAGTGTACCCAAATACTGATTATGTATATGGAATTCGTGAGAATGTTTAGGTTAATGAAGAGCAATGGTTAGTGATTTGCGGATTCTATAGGGTCGGGCTTTTAGCCCGACCTTTTTTATTTGCCCGACCTTTTTATTTGAATTCATTATTTTACTCATTCGTAAATTTCCTAACAATAAATTCTGATCCTAAGCATTTATAAAGAATTACCTTTAACTTTATAGTTCAATATTTTAAATACTAAATAGAGAATAATGAAATTTAAATTAATAGTAATTCTAATATTTCAGTACAGTATTAGCATTTTTGCGCAAGCTGGAGCCAGCTATTGTGGCCCTTATAACCTCTCTAGTCCTATCTCTTATGACGGAGTAAGTAATATCACATTGTCAGAATTGGACATATCAAATCCAAGTGGTAATGCTATCCGTTTGAAAAATTGTGATAATATCACCATCCAAAGATGCAAAATAGGATCTTCCTTAGGTAATGGGATAGACCTGCTTAATTGCACGAATATTACCGTTTTGGATTGTCGAATGGATAATGTGGCTACTGGTGTGTATGCGGTCAATTGCGAAACGATAAAAGTCTCTCATATTGAAGTGACTAATGTCAATGGACCGTTCCCAAGAGGGCAACTTGTACAATTCAATAATGTCAATGGTACAGGTAATAGAATAAATTATAATGTAGTTGAAAATCCAGTAGGAACGAGTGGGCAAGAAGATGCTATCAATCTGTATATCTCCAACGGTACTGCAAATGACCCGATTCAAGTAATAGGAAACTGGATCAGAGGTGGTGGTCCTAGTAATAGTGGAGGAGGCATTTTGTTAGGAGATAATGGCGGCTCTTATTGCATCGTAAAGGATAATATCTTGGTAAATCCTGGCCAATATGGAATTGGTGTTTCGAGCGGTACTAATATCGAAGTGGCGAATAATAAGGTCTATAGCGCGCAACAGCCATATACGAATGTAGGCATTTATGTATGGAATCAATACAGTACGAATTGTGCTTCGATTATAGTAAAAGACAACGAAGTGAATTGGACGAATATGAATGGTGTCTTGAATGGCGGCTGGAATAATGGAAATTGTGGAAATGTAACGGGTTGGAGTACCAATAACTGGTCTGCTAATATTGATGCAACTATACTTCCGAACAATATTGTGATAGATTGTAGTTTGCTCCCAGTAGAAATGTTGGCGTTTGAAGCCAGACAAGATGAAAATAGGGTGTTTTTAAACTGGAGAACGGCCCAAGAAGTAAATAATAAAGGTTTTAATGTGGAACGCTCAAAAGACTTAGAACGTTGGGAGTGGATTGGCTTTATTTCCGGGAATGGTTCTACTCAAAAAGAATCTTCTTATGCGTTTAAAGACAATGCTCCCTTTGTAGGAATTAATTATTATAGATTGGTGCAAGAGGATTTTGATGGGCAGCATACTCATTCTAAAGTCCTAAATATTACGATTCTGGATCATCAACAGTTTTCATTTTATCCGAACCCAACTAAAGGGATAGTATTTTTTAACACAAAACTAAACGGACAAGTTCATGTTTTTAATACCTTGGGCCAAACGGTAGGAATTAGTAAAAATGTAAGTCAAATTGATTTATCCTTTTTGCCGAAAGGTGTCTATACTATTTCTGTTGTAGATGCTTTCAAGAAGAAATGGATGAGGGTAGTGTTAGAAAAATAAGGCATTGAAAAGTGCATTAAGCACAAGGTAAACTGGTCAGCAATAAAAGCATGAAAAAGCAGGAACTAAACTAAACTCCACTCAAAAGTTTAAGACTCACTCAAAAGTTTAAATAACCAATCTTCTCAAAAAGGTGGTAAAGTCTATGGCTAGTAACAAATAAAATTTTGGAAAACCAACATTGAGTAGAAACCTATACGGTAATAAAAAAAGGCTGGATACTTGCGTATCCAGCCCATTATTCACGAATCTAATTTAACCAATTAAATCCTTTCACAATTTATTTAATCAACTCCAACTTACGTGAAATTAAAGCTTTATCAGTTTTGATCTGATAGAAGTAAGTACCAGTAGCTTGGTTGGTCACATTCCATTCAACAGTGTGACGTCCCTGCGCTTGATGCTCATTCAATAGGGTAGTGATTACTCTACCATTGATATCAAGAATGGTCACACTTACCTTAGAAGCATTATCCAAAGTATAAGCAATAGTAGTCTGACCCTTGAATGGGTTAGGCATGTTTTGCTCTACTGTAAGACCATCTTTAATAGTTGGTTGATTGTTGGCTACGGTTAAACAGTGTTCCTTCTTCTCTGGGAACCAGTTCAAGTCACCAAGCGGACACGCACCAGGAGCAACCCATAGCAAATTACCATTTGTGTAAGAAAGATCTTCTGGCAAAGGCCATTCAATATTGTAAGCAGCACCATTAGGCTCATACCCCCAGTATGCAGGCTTTACAACATTTGTATCTCTTAACCCTCTCATGAATAATACCATTGAGTCAACTGTGTTCCAGTTACCCTGAGTACCGGCATTTACAAAATTAGGATCCATGTTAGTAGTAAAGTGCTCACTAAGCATTGGGTAATTAGCATCATCATCAAACCAACCTTGAGTTCTAGCATTCATCCAAGGCTCAGCATCTACAGAATCAATTGAAGCCCAGAAGTCAGTAATCTCTGAAGAATAAAACCAGTTGTTTCTCTTTAAGTTGATTTTTCTTCCTGCTTCCGTATATCCTAGAGAATCGATAAACGCATGTTGATCCAACTCAAATAAGTTGAAGATTCCAAACGGGAGACTATCCACATCTTGTCCAGCACTTTCTGAGGCAGATTCTCCCATACTATGC
>CAYRVZ010000074.1:0-3221 GCA_964427815.1 uncultured Saprospiraceae bacterium
CATCTTGTCAAAATCTAGGTCGTCGTATTTTAGAACAAAAGTGGTCCATTCATTTCGAAAGGGATCTTTATTACCTTTAATTCGATAAATATATTTCCTTTTTTTTGCTGAAAAGCGAGCATGAAACCGCTCTGTCGTTTCTCTCAAATCCAAAATAGCAATGTCACGACCTAGCATCCTATTCAGTTTATACGCCAAATATTCTACTTCATAGTCCGCATCGAAATGGGCAAAAAATTGCTCCGCATGAACACCTGCATCTGTACGACCACAACCCACGACACTGATGGGTTCGTTGTACAATTTAGCCAAAGCCTTTTGGAGAACTTCCTGAATAGTAATGGCAGTCGGCTGAATCTGCCAACCCGAATAGCGAGTCCCATTATAGGACAATTCAACTAGAAAACGCTTCATGTCTATGCAGCTAAAAGCTTGGCTAACTTGGACTTACTTAGTTTATCTTCTACATATTTAGCATCAACTATAAACGTTTTGACGTTCTCTTCCGAAGGCAATTCGTACATGGCATCCATCAAAACCGCTTCTGTAATAGAGCGCAAACCTCGAGCCCCTAGCTTATAAGCCAAAGCCTTGTCAGCAATGACATCCAAGGCATCCTCCTCAAAAATCAACTCAATCCCTTCCAACTCAAAAAGCTTTTTATATTGCTTCAAGATAGAGTTTTTGGGTTCACTCAGAATCACCTTTAAGCTATCCGCAGTCAAAGGATTCAAATGAGCCATTACTGGCAAACGCCCAATCAACTCTGGAATCAATCCAAACTTACGGATGTCTTCATGCGTGATATACTGAAGTAAATCTTCCTCTTTGATTTCTTCTTTGTCGGCAGAATTGTACCCAATCACTTGGGTATTAATACGACGACCTATCGCCTTCTCGATGCCATTAAAAGCCCCACCTGCGATGAATAAGATATTCTTGGTATCTACTTGGAGCATCTTTTGTTCGGGATGTTTACGTCCTCCATAAGGGGGCACACTGACCACCGTACCTTCTAACAATTTCAAAAGCGCTTGCTGAACGCCTTCACCAGACACATCTCTAGTAATAGACGGATTATCGCTCTTACGCGCAATCTTATCAATCTCATCAATATAAATAATCCCTCTTTCAGCAGCTTCAATATCGAAGTCACAAGCCTGTAGCAATCGACTCAAGATGCTTTCCACATCTTCACCCACATAACCCGCTTCCGTCAATACTGTCGCATCGACTATCGTATAAGGAACTTTAAGTAAACGTGCTATCGTCTTAGCTATCAATGTTTTACCTGTACCTGTTGGACCTACAAAAAGAATATTAGACTTCTCCAATTCCACATCTCCTAGATTCGGATGATTCAATCTTTTGTAGTGGTTATATACGGCTACAGCGATTACTTTTTTGGCTTGATCCTGCCCGATGATGTATTGATTTAAGAAGGCGACAATCTCTTTTGGCTTTAAGCTTTTGAGTTTGGCAGCTCTTTTACCTTTACTCTTTTTGTTGGTACTTAGGTTAAGTTCTAGGCTGACAATATCCATGGCACTTTCCACGCATTGATCACAAATATAACCATCTAAACCTGTGATTAACAATTTAGCTTCTGTAGCATCTTTGCCACAAAACGAACAATATTCTTCCTTTGCCATCTTCGTTTATTTTGGGTTTATGCCTTACGACTTAACACTTCATCGACTAATCCATATTCTTTAGCTTCTTTGGCAGTCATCCAATTGTCTCTATCACAGTCCTTTTCAATCATCTTATAGGTTTGACCAGTATGATCCGCTAAAATATCATACAATTCCTTTTGCATCTGCTTAATCAATTGATACGAGATTTCCATATCAGAAACCTGACCTTGCATACCGCCTAATGGCTGGTGAATCATCACCCGACTATGGGGCAAGGCAGTACGTTTACCTTTTGCGCCTGCAGCTAACAAAACAGCACCCATACTAGCAGCTAAACCCGTACAAATCGTACCCACATCTGGCGTAATATATTGCATCGTATCATAAATACCCAAACCATCTATCACTGACCCACCTGGACTATTGATATACATCAATACATCCCTGTTTGCATCGGCTGATTCCAAAAATAATAATTGTGCCTGAACTACATTTGCAACATAATCACTCACGGGTACACCCATAAAGATGATTCGATCCATCATCATTCTAGAAAATACATCAATGGCTGCCACATTCATCTGGCGTTCTTCAATGACATTTGGGGTAAAACCTTGAATATTTGGAGCAGTATGTGCTGCATATTTTTCAAGGTGCATGCTATTCATTCCAAGGTGCTTGGTGGCATACTTTAAAAATTCACTCTTATGAAACATAATCTCTTGTTTTTTCCAATTCTATTCTATTCATACAGAATAGGTGGTATCTGTGCCTTACGGCAAAAAACGACATTGAAGCCATCTGTTAAATGCTAAAATTGATGAAATGTTGCATCCAATTAAGATAAATAAAAGGCATTATTGGGTATTTCATTTTTTAGATCACGCACCTTCTCATCTTTAGCGGGGCAAAGTTAGAAATTTTTTTTAACTTAGATGCGTGTTTGAGAAATCAAAGTGAGGATAACATGACACAGACTATTTCAATAGCACCATCTTACCGACTGCTGCAAAATTTAACGTTTGCAATTTATAGTATAAAATACCATTATTTTTCAACTCAGATTTGGAGATGAAAATTTCATTCAAACCAGACTTAAATACTTGATGTCGGGACCAGATCAATTTACCTTGCCCATCATAAATGCTTAGCGTTCCTTGCTCACTGGCCGGTAAAAGAAAACTTATTATTGTTTCTTCTCTAAAAGGATTGGGAGTATTCGGAAACAATCTAAATCCCTTTGATTTCACCAAATCAGTACTTGTAATCCTGGAAATATGGACAGCCCCAGTAAAAGTTATCGAGTTTTCACACTCGTCTGTCGCTAAAAAGGTGACTATTAAAATGGTGTCTTGACAATCCAATTTTGTATAGCTATTACTCCAATGAATGGTACTGCATTTTTCTTCAACTACTGCTCCGCCTCGCGTTTCCAACCATTCTGCTATTGCTAATTCCTTACCCGCTTCACAGCTCACTTCTAATGGCATGGGCAAAGACAAAAGGACAGGGGCACTGTCATCCTCCAACGTAAAAGTGGCAGTAGTCGTACTGCTTAGCCCACATGCATCCGTTGCCGTAAAA
>CAYRVZ010000074.1:3321-10985 GCA_964427815.1 uncultured Saprospiraceae bacterium
GTCGCAGCGGGATTGCAACCACTACTCAAACTCGTAAAATCATGCGTCCAAGTGAGGTTACTACAACCATTCTCAGCCGTTGCACCGCCGTGTTGTGTCAGCCATGCTTGCAATTCAGCTTCGTTTCCGTTGCCAGTGCATTCGACTGTTTTGTCGGAGGCAAAATTTGTCAGACTCGGCGCTTGGCTGTCTTGTATCGTAAAAGTGGCAGTAGTCGTACTGCTTAGCCCACATGCATCCGTTGCCGTAAAATGTACCGTCGCAGCGGGATTGCAACCACTACTCAAACTCGTAAAATCATGCGTCCAAGTGATTTGACCACCAACTGCTACTGCTCCACCCTGATTAGACAACCAGTCATTGAGCATTGCTGAAGCATTGACACAAGTAACCGTTTTGTCCGCAGCGGGGATCTGAATATTTAAATTTTGGCAATCACCATTGGGGCAAATATTTAAAACGACTACATCTTCAATGGTCCAATACAAGCTTTCTGTATATAGACTAGAGGATTCTTCTCCAATAAGCCGAAGCTTATAGATACCTGGCTCACTAAAAGTCACCTGAGTAGTAAACGTGTATCTATTTTCAAAAGTAACCGTTCCAGGCCCTTCGAAGACTTCCCAGTGCACAGGTATGTTAGTCGGATTAACCATACCATTAAAAATAATTTTTCCGGTAACGGTCTGCTCTAAGCAAGAAGCAGTAGCATCCTCACCCGCATCCGCTCTGTACCCAGTCTCCGAGGTAGCCCATGGCCAAGTAGCATTATGGGGAAAATAAATTCTAATAAAATCGTCCAGTCCATCCCAATATTGGTAGGGACTATTTAAGTGTTTCCCGTTCAAGTTATGAAATTGTACCAATGGCCCTTCAAACTGATTAAAAGCAGCATAAGAAGATTCAGCTGAACTGATATCATCCAACAAGCCCAAAGAAATATAACTAGGGCCTTTAAAACGTTGAGCAGCATACACTTCATCGTAATACTTCACGCGACTAAGAATTCTAGTTACTTCGGCTGGGTTGTTCATCTTTGTACGCAAGTAAATTGGGAATCCACTTGGTCTATTATTGGGCAATCCATTGTGCTGACTCATCGTAGGATTATTGGCAGCCACCAAATCAACTCGATTATCTATACCCGAAAAAAGGAGGGCTAATCCACCTCCTTGACTATTGCCGTATGCGCCAATATGTACGCCATCAAATTCTGGGCGAGTAAAGATGTAGTCGATAGCCCTCATGCCGGCCGCCATCGCCCAACGATAATAGACCGTATCGGTTGTCCCAATATCTGGGTTGTATATCTGTGTATCTGGTACTTGGACATCCACGGGTGAATTATGAATACTAACAGACAAGACTATAGCCCCTAATCTTTCAGACATCTGAGTATCAGGACCGACAGCCAAAGAGTTACCAAAAGCTGGAAAATGAACCAATCCTGTGAAGGGCCCAGCCCCATTTGGGATAGTCAAGTACCCGTACATGCGTCTGCCGTCAATGCTCCCCATGTCTATTTTGTATGTAGCAGAATAGGGTGAACTATTATCAAAGACTTCCAAGTGCGTATCAAAAGGGACTGCATTTAGTTTCCATCTAATCGCATTCCAATAATCATCAAAATCTACAGGAATATCCTCAATGGGCGTAATGCCCCGTCTATCATAAAGACCCGAAACAACAACGGTTTCTTGGTTTTGAGTCACATAACAAAAGTAATTACCTGGTGCTGTCGGAGCATACAAAATGGTCGCAGGAACATTGGGGAGGAGATTCACTGTTCCGACTTGCAGATCGGGTAACATCGGATCTCGATTAATTCTATATTGTACTTGCCCTCCGATAGGAGACACAATCTGGTAAGCAATACTTTCACCCGCAATATAGCGATGGTAAGGATTATTCACCGTAACGGTCAACTGCCCAAATCCAACAAAGGAAAAGAGCATCCACAAGAAAACAACCAAAAAATAGTGTTTAAAAAACAATCTGGGTATAGGCATAAAAGAGCTTATTTTAAAGAATACAATATGTTCTTTTGATAGAGATAAACAAGCTACGATATAAGGGAAGGAAGTGTGGGTACTTTCAGGGACAAATATAATGTTTTTTTTATATATTATTGTTTTTATTCCAAAAAAAATTGTAAAAACAGCTAAAATGGAGAAGGGACGTTGCAAAGCAACGTCCCTTCTCTGACTTACAAGCTACACCGTCTATTTAAAAGTATCAGCCAGAATCTCCCCAAATTTTTCGGTGGATACTTTCTCTTCTTTAGTCTTCAGACTATCTTTCACTTTATCAAATAAGCGTCCTTCCATGATGCCGTAGTATGTCGCCTCAACTTTTTGCTTATCCTTCTTCATGGTATCTTTTGCGATATTCGTAATTATCTCGTGGTGAGGGTCAATACCATATTGACTACCGATGGAGTGTGCAATGGCATGTTGAATATCATGTTCTGATGCTTCGGGCACCTCATACTTAGCAACAAGCTTCAATCTCGTACCTGACCAAAGAAGATCTTTTTCAATAATCGGTAGGTCTTTATTTAGCGCTTCTTCGTCGATCCCATCGTTGGTGGTAGTGATAATTTTTTTGATGTACTCAGACGGCAAATCTACGATATTATTCTCTTGTAAGTACTTCTTCCAATTAATCAATAAGATTTGGTCGGCTTCATGCTTGTACTTGGACTCGAAGAACTCTATAAACTTTTCTACAGCCTTTTCCTCAGAATCGACTACATCTGGCCCAAACACTTGGTCAAAGAATTCCTTGTTCAAATCCGCAGGAATTTTATGAACGGCCTTGATGATTTCAGCCTGAAAGGATTGAGGCAATTCTCCTTCATAATCTGGGTTCATCCCGAGGTATTGGCTAGCTATCTGTTTTTCATCTTTTACCGTAAGGTCCGCAAAGGGAGACAAAATAAAAGAGTCACCCACTTTAGCTTTCTTCAATTCTTTTTTGGTATCGTCATTATTAATCATAGCGACTGGGATATCCACTTCATTCACTATTCCCCCCTCTTTGGTCTTCTTGCCCTCAAGTTCTGTTAATTTTAGCGTAAGCGTCACTTTATCGTCAAAAGTCTTTTGGACCTCTTCCATCTTCCCAAGACTCAAACGCGCGGTCTCTAATTCTTTCTTAGCTGCTTTATCAAGGTCATTTACCTTATATAAGGTGAAGGTATGATCGGTTGGTTCTTTTAAATCTTTTTCAGGTACGACTGCAATGTCATAAGAGAAGCTAATATCCTCATCCATATTCATGGTCACCACCTGTTGTTCTACATCGACAGAAGGGATAGGAGACCCAATATAATTTAGTTTTTCCCCTTCGACAAAATCATAAAGTGCTTTATTCGACAAGTTGCCGATGAGTTCATGAAAGATTTGAGGTCCGACCATTTTTTTGACGAAAGGGATGGGAGCTGCCCCTTTTCTAAAACCTTTCCATTGGGCTGTTTTCCGATACTCTTTGAGTTTTTTGGTAAACTCATTTTTGTATTCGTCTTTTTCCAACAAGATGGAAATGCGATATACATTGTCTTCTATTGTTGTTTTCTCTACTTTGGGCATGAAGTTGATTTTTGCTTGCGCTAAATATTAAAGGCGTACTAGATTCTACTCTTATTCGTATCGAATCATTACTTAGTACTCAAAAAAAAGGGGCAAAAGCCCCTTCTTAAAATTGGTGCGGGTAAAGGGAGTCGAACCCCCACGCCTCGCGGCACTAGATCCTAAGTCTAGCGTGTCTACCAGTTCCACCATACCCGCATTAAACCCTCATCTACTATAAGGGAGTGCAAAGATATAACCTTTTGTAAAAAGAAACAGCATAATCTTCATTTTTTTTGGCGGAAGAAATGGAGGCGATAGGTTATGGGATAATCTCCTACTAAATGGGTTATGGGATAAGCCTTGCGTAGAACCAAACCCAATCCAGCTTGTTGTGTCCAAAACCGAATAGATGAACCTAGATAAAGATTATTGGGAAGGCAAATATTTTGCAGATACGACTGGTTGGGATATCGGCTATGTCAGTCCTCAATTGGTGCTGTTTTTTGAAAGTCTTTCGGATAAAGATGCTCGGATACTGATACCTGGCTGTGGCAATGGGCACGAAGCTATATGGTTTGCTGCGCATGGGTTCACCCAAGTTAGTGTCATCGATTTAGCAAAACCTCCTTTGGATCATGTAACTAAAAAAACTGCTGGAAAAATCAACTGCATCCAGGGTGATTTTTTTGAATTGACTGGGCAGTATGATCTGATTATCGAACAAACTTTCTTTTGCGCCTTAGATCCTGATTTGCGCAAGCCGTATGTGGAGCAGATGGCCCGATTATTAGCCCCTAATGGTCGCTTAGTGGGTTTACTGTTTGACACGGCATTTGACCAAAAAGGGCCTCCATTTGGGGGTTCTACCCAAGAGTATAAGCAATTATTCACGTCGCATTTTGACTTCAAGAAACTGGACAAATCCCCCCACTCTATCCCTAGCCGGCTAGGTCGAGAGGTTTTTTTTGAATGCGTTGTAAAAAACAAAGCCCCTAATAAAGCGTAATAGATACAGAATACTTTGGCTTTGTGCTATTTTATTCGGATGTTTACATTGCCTAGATTACACAATCTACCCATTATGAAAAAATATGGATTTCTCTTTTTTTTACTCCTAACAAGTATTAGTCTTTTTGCGCAAGCCAATGTCAGACGGACTAAGACCAAAGGCCTTATTTATACACAAGAAAAGACAGTTAATCTATCCTTTAATACGAGTGGCTTCTCTTTTGGCTATGCTAAAGGGAAGTTGAAGAATTATAAGGTGACCCCTTTTTGGCAGTTTGAATTTGGTCGATTAAAACACCCTAAAAGCTATAAACAAGTAGCGGACATTACTGGCAATCGCAATTCGAAACCGTACACTTATGGTAAGAAGAATGTGTTTATGACCTTGCGTGCGATGCGAGGACATAAACACTATTTTTCTGAAAAGGCGAAGACAAAAGGAGTTGCCGTAGGCATGCAATATATGGCTGGCTTGTCACTAGGCTTGGTTAAGCCTTATTATCTTAATATTCAACGGGGTGTCAACCCAGTTGACCCTACAGTAGGAAATATAACGGCAGAAAAATACAGTGAAGACAACCGAGCATTTTTCATGGATTATCATTCCATCGCTGGAGCCGCTTCCTTTTTTAAAGGAATCAAAGAAACAAAGCTCTTACCAGGTGTACATGGCCGACTGGGTGTTTTAGTGGACTGGGGAGCTTTTGATGAGACCTCCAAGTCTGTTGATGCAGGCGTAATGATTGATGTATTTCCCAAGGCTGTGCCCATTATGATTGACGCGAAAAATTATCCATTTTTCCTCGGTTTGTATCTTAATTTTCAATTTGGAAAGCGAAGTTAAATGAAAAAGACAATTGGGCCTACGCCTAAAAGAGAAAAAAAACCTGACTGGCTAAAAGTTAGATTGCCCATCGGAAAAGATTATAAAATCGTGCGCGATGTTGTACAAGATTTTAAATTACACACCATTTGCGAAAGCGGCAGTTGTCCAAACATTGGGGAATGTTGGGGCGCAGGTACCGCCACTTTTATGATTTTGGGTAATATCTGTACCCGTTCTTGTGCCTTTTGTGCGGTCAAAACTGGGCGACCCACGGAGTACGACATGGATGAACCACAACGCGTTGCGCAAGCCATTCAAATCATGAAAGTAAAACATGCAGTCATCACCTCCGTGAATCGCGACGAATTAAAAGACAAGGGAGCAGAAGTTTGGTATCAGACCGTAAAGGCAATTAAGGAGCTTACGCCAAAAACGACTATTGAGACCTTGATTCCTGACGTCAAAGCTAAGTGGGACGCACTCGCTCGCATGGTCGAAGGCGGTCAAGAAGTGGTCTCGCACAACATGGAGACCGTACGGAGCATCTCAAGACTTATTCGCCCACAGGCGCGCTATGATAGGAGTATGGAGCAAATCAAACGGACCAAGGCTTTGGGCTTTAGGACAAAGAGTGGTATTATGGTTGGTCTTGGAGAAACAAAAGACGAGGTATTTGAATTGATGGATGATTTATTGGCTCATGATTGTGATGTGTTCACGATTGGTCAGTATTTGCAACCAACCAAGATGCATGTGGGCGTTACAGAATTTGTACATCCAGATGTTTTTGCGGAATACAAGGAGGTCGGTAAAAAGAAGGGATTCAAGTATATCGAAAGCGGCCCGTTGGTTCGTTCTTCTTATCATGCAGAAAAGTGTTTATAATCACTAACATTAAAAATACTTTTTTTGGATAATCAGAGTAAGCGATACAAAATCAAGGAGATTTTTTACACACTACAAGGAGAAGGCTTTCATGCGGGTCGCCCTGCTGTGTTTGTGCGTTTTGCGGGATGTAATCTCTGGACAGGGCGAAAAGCCGATCGTCATTCAGCAATATGCCAATTTTGCGACACAGATTTTATAGGGACAGATGGTCAAAATGGTGGCTCCTACTTAGGAGAAGAACTCATCAAAAAAATTAAATTACTTTGGCCCAATGATAGCCAAATATTTATTGTTTGTACGGGCGGAGAACCCCTATTACAATTGGACCAAGTACTTGTTGATTCCTTTCGGAAAAACAATATTTATGTTGCTGTAGAAACAAATGGGACAAAAATAGCCCCCAAAGGCATAGACTGGATTTGCGTAAGCCCGAAAGCAGGATCTGAACTCGTGATCACCAAAGGGCATGAACTAAAACTTGTTTATCCTCAAAACAAACAAATGCCTCTGACTGTGGCACACTTAGACTTTGACCATTTTTATTTACAACCAATGGATGGAGATTGGATCAAAGCACACACCCATGAAACGGTTTTGTATTGCCTAGCCAACCCTAAATGGAAAATATCTATTCAGTTACATAAGATTTTGGGGATCGATTAAAGAAAAAACTTTCCAAAAGCTAACGCTTTTGGAAAGTTGAATATTTTTCTTCAATCAAGTGTTATACCTAGTATCAAATCTCCGCCACGAATCGCATTCACGACTTCCATATCCGCCTCACTCTTTACTTTTCCAAAAACAGTATGCTTTCCATCTAACCAATCCGTATCGACGTGCGTAATGAAAAACTGGCTACCATTGGTGCCTGGGCCTGCATTAGCCATTGACAATACACCTGGACCATCGTGTTTACAATCAGGGTGGATTTCATCATCGAATCTGTACCCTGGTCCACCTGTGCCTGTTCCTAATGGACAGCCTCCTTGCACCATGAAGTCAGGAATTACCCGATGAAACACAAGTCCATCATAATAGCCAGACTTCGCTAATTCAATAAAATTAGTTACCGTTTTTGGGGCTTTAGTTGCGAACATGTCCAAATGAATATCCCCTTTGCTGGTTTTGATTGTCAAGCTAAAATCTTGGTCAAAAGATGCGCTATACATGGCTGCTTGAATCGCTTGTGTGTTGATTTTTTCTATTGCACTCATTGTTGTGTTGTTTAGTTTCGGAGATAACCACAGATTGGTTTAATGGTTCAATAGCCGATACCAGTGAGCAACTTATTCGAGAGGATAAATTTGTAAATTGGGTTTGATTGAAAATGAATGCCGCCGACTACTAAAACGACAGAAGTTAGCCATACA
>CAYRVZ010000075.1:0-10983 GCA_964427815.1 uncultured Saprospiraceae bacterium
CATTATCACAGGTAACTCGTAAGTAGAAGCCATATACGTCTGGTACTACAGGCTCTCCATTAAAAGTACCGTCCCAGCCTATTGACTGGTCATAAGTCTCAAAAACCAATTGTCCCCATCTGTTATAGATAGAAAGTTGGATATTACTCAGGTTCAAACCGTGTAGATAAAGTACATCATTACCATTTCCATCTCCATTAGGCGTAAAGGCATTAGGAAGATAAATGTATGGCTCTCCACATTCTGTTTCTTTTACAGTAATGGTTACAGAACTTGAAGTTGTACAACCATTATCATCTGTTACTACTAGTGTATAAGTCGTCGTCTCTTGTGGCGTAATCACTGGATTAGCTGTATTAGGATTATCAACAGAACCATCGTCTGGTGTCCAAACATAAGACATAAACCCATCATCAGCCCCTAAATCAGCCGTCTGACCTCTATAAATTTCTACAGGATCAACGCTTGTTTCTACATTGATATCAATCACGTCAATAGTCGCCATTTCGGTTGCTGTACAACCATCTACATTTGTCACTACAACCGTATAGTCTCCAGATACTGAGGAATCAAGTGGGAAAGGATTACCCGTCCCTATCAATTCATTTCCATTATACCATTCAATTAAGTCTGTGCTAGCTGGAGAAACAACCTCTAGGGTTGCAGCATCGTCCCCGCATAATGTAAATTCATCTTGAACCAGTCCCGTAGAAATAGGGTTTGCTGAGATTTGAATTTCTTGTACTTCTTTACATCCTGCATCATTTGTAGTAACAGCATAATATGTACCAGGTCCAGCCATAAAATTCAAAGCAGTGCTCACAGGTGTACCCGTCAAATTTGCATTATCGTACCAGGCAAAATCATCACCATCATGGCTGGCCATTAAAGGAGCCATTGCAGCATCATCACATAGTACCGTATCTTCGGAGGTTTGCAGACTAATAGGCGCAACAATCACTTCTACTTCTTGTGTGACCATACAAGATTCTGTTCCATTTACATCTACAATATCAACTGTATAAATTTGCGTCACAGAAGGACTAGCCATTGGGTTTGGACTATTGGGATCATCAAGTCCAGTTGCGGGTGACCAAGTATATTGGTAACCTGTATCACCGCCAGGATTCAACGATACACTTCCACCCTCTTCACAAATCAAAGCAGTAGGCGGTACATTTGTTTCAATAGCGGTAACCTGTATCATCTTCTCAAAAGTCAAAGAACATCCATCACCAAATTCAATGGTTAATTTAGCACTAAAGTCTTCGCTATTAATTAAATCAGCTGGAATTTTTGGGTTTTGTTCTTTAAATTCGGTACCCGCAATATCCCACGACCATCCCGTAATAGGAGAAGGAGCAGAGGACATATCTGTCAAAATCACACTATCCAAACACCCAACTAATTTAAAATCAAAATTAGCTTCGGCCGGTTCTTTGACATCAACCTCATAAGGTACAGAAGAAGCACATTCATTATTATCGGGCACTAAAAGTACCGTCTGTGTACCTGCCCCATAAGAAGAGAAGTCAAAGCTAGCATTCACATCTGAAGAAGTTGTACCATCAGGAAACGCCCAATGAAAATCACCCGCATTGTTATTTGTATTTCCAAAATCTATCGTCTGCCCGTCACATTGTCTATTAGATAAAAGTCCTTCATCAACTGTCATCGCTGTGCCATCATTGATAGCTAGTTCAATTGTTTCAATCACCGTACAACCCGCGTCTGAAGTCATTTCTACTTGTAAGGTACTATTTCCAGAAGTAGCGGTGTTCAATACTGGATTAGCGGTATTGCCACCAGATTGAATCAAAGAAGCTGGAGACCAAGACCAACTAGTGATATTACCATTATTATCTCCCACGTTTACTTGAAATTCTTCCCCAACACAAGCCTTTGCAGAAGCAGGTACGTTAGCACTGACCACCTCCAGATTCACAGGCTTTGTGATTGAAGCTGTACATCCATTATCATAAACGATATCTAAGACGACATTTTCTGGATTTGAGGAAAATGTATGAGAAGGAGATGAAGCGTTATCCCCAAAACTCCAAGCATAAGAAGTAACACCTGCATTACCAGTAATTGCTGAAAAATCAACCTGCATCTCATTATTTTCACAACTCTTGAGTGTATAACTAAAATCTGCCGTCATGGCTCCTTGATCCGTAATCGTCTTTGTATATGTCGCAGTACATCCACCTGCATCCGTAGCCACGCACGTGTATGTGCCAGGAGATAACCCAGTAATATCCTCAGTATCGGCCGTAAAGCCATTAGGACCTTCCCAATGGTAGGTTGCTGGACCGTTTATTGAAGTCGGAGCAATATCAATACTCCCCTTGTCTCCATCACAAGCTGGCTCTACTACATTAATTTCTTTTAATTCAAAACCTGCTGCTACTGGCACCCAATTATCATGAGGGCAGCCATCTGCATTCATGGTACACAAGTAATATACGGTTTGTTCAGTAGCTGTAAAAGTCGATGACCCGCCCATTGTTACTTCATCAGCTTGCAACAGTACTCCATTCTTCAACCACATAAAAGTAAATGGTCCTACTCCTTCTGTGACCGTTACTGTTACATCTACGGGTAAGCCACATTCTTGGCTTTTGACTATGGTTACCTTCGTTGCAATGGGTTCTACAACTGAACCAGCAGCGACAGAAGTAGCTCCTGTTGCATCCGTTACAGTCACACTGTAATCACCATTGGTCAAGGAGGAGATGTATTCATCAGTAGAACCTGTACTCCAATTAAAAGAATAGGGCGGTTGACCACCCGTGACACTTGCCATTGCTGCACCGTCATTATAGTTATTACAAGAAATATCTTGGATGGTAACAAGAGCCTGCAGATTAGAAGCTCCAGAACCCCCTACTACTAAAGTGAAATTTTCAGATACCGCTTGACCATTTGCATCAGTAACGGTTACGGCATAATCTCCTGCGGTAAGACTCCAAGCAATGTGGTTAATATGTCCCGAACTCCACTCGTAAGAATAAGGCGCAAGACCACCTGTTGGATTTACTTCAGCCTGACCATTGGTATAACCCTCACTGGTCGGATGCTGTAGATCTAAATTAATTTGGAATTGGGCTGATAATTTTACGCTGACAAACGTTAAGGCCAGTGCGAAGACTACGCCCCAAGTTTTGTTGGTTAAAAAAGTAAAATTTTTCATATTGTGCTGTTTAGTTGTTATTGCTTAAAGTGTTCTATTAGGGGCTGATTTTAGTTGTAATATTTCAACTCTTCTTTCTCTTGCCGCTTTAGGGTTATAAACGGATTCTTTTCTGTTCTTAGGGGAGTCACTAACATCTGCTGCAGATTTTGTTTCTCCGTAAGGTTCTACTACTACCTTAATTTTTCCATTATCAAAGTAAGGAGTTAAATAACCGTCAAGCTGCTCTTTTAGGAACTTTTCGACATTATCTATTCTTCTTTTTGTCAAGCTCACATTGTAATCAGCAGGAGCCAACGGACTTGCAAAGCCTTTGATTACGATGTCAACCGCCTTCCCTCTACCCATATACTTTTTCAATCTATCCGCGAAACGTTTCAGGCTTTCATACCCTTTCGTCACTTCATTTTCAAAGAATCTATCTACCTCGTCCCGAGCCGCTTGTTGTTCTCTAGCGCTAAAGCCTTTCGAATATTCTTTTCTATAAAGAGCTTGAAGCTTTTTGTAGCGATTATACGAAAATTCATAACTAGAAGTCGCTGTCACAGAAGTCGATCTTGGATTGGGTTCATCATTATGGAAGTAAATAGGCAAAGAAGCATAAATCCCTTCGTCCTTTTCCAAGTACAACTTTTTAGTTAATGTCTCGCTTTCAAAAGGTATATCTTTCGTTGAAAACAGAACAGTATCCGTTGTAAAATCTTCTCGGTATGCAATCAACATATAGTCTTTACCATAGTCTATCGCAAATTTAAATTCATGGCTCTTATCATTCACTTTTTGCACCTTCGAGTCATCTGTCAGATTAATCAAACGAACACCTGCACGAGGTAAAGGGGTTTGAGTAATTTTATCAAAAGTTAAAGCCACTAATTCTAATTTAGGCTCTAGCATCAAGTCCTTTTCTATCGTTTCAGTCCCATTCATATTTTTGGTGGAAACCAAAACTTCATCTCCCAAGAAACCATCTTTCATCCCTACGATCTTATAGTCTTTACCTATTTCTAAAGGAAAAAAGTAACGACTTCCCTCTGACTGTAATGCGACTGTATCAATAGTCCCATCCGTCAAGTTCACTATTTGAACCTCAACCCCATTTAAAACCTCTTTGCTCAGTTTATTTAAGGTATTCACAATTAAACGCACATTTACAGGAACATCTAATTCATAAATATCATTACAACAAGTGCCCGTTTCTGGATCTATCTGAGCAGAACTAGGTCTATTAGACGCAATATAACCCTTTTTTCCGTCTTCCGAAAGCCTATAATAGGTGTCATTATAGCTAGAGTTGGTTGGTTTTTTGAGGTTTATCACCTCTCCAAACTCGCCTCCTTTTTCAGTCGACTTAAAGATGTCTAAATCTCCATATCCCGCGTACCCATTTGAACTAAAATACACCGTATGTGTCCGAGCATGGAAATAAGGAGTTACCTCATCCATTTCCGTATTAATTGCTTTCAGGTTTTCTACATTTGAAAAATCATCTAATCCCGATAATTCTGCTCTCCAAATATCTAAACCGCCCTTTCCTCCAGTTTGATTAGAAGCATAATATATATAGGTTTTACCATCCACCTCTACAATGTATGGATGTGTCACATTCGCATTTTCCACGTTGATAGTGGTTGGTAACTTCATAGCAGCCCCTAGGCCTCCTTCTTCATTGACAGCTGCATAATATATTTGACTCACGATTAAACCCTCTTTCGTATAATCGCCAATGGTAAAATATGCTGCACTTCCATCTAAGTTAAAAACCAGATTTCCGACGTGTTTCCCTGCCTCTTTATTAAAATCCGCATCAATTCGACTTCCTTCCCCATTAATATCTGTAGCCAAAAGCTTAGAAAAATATCTTTTAGGTCTAGCCTTGTCTTTTTCGTTCAGATACCTCAATGAAGAATAATACATCTTGTCCCCTCTAAAAGCCGTTCCAAAATCAGAATCTGGAGAATTAATGTCGTCACCTAGATTGGTCACTTTTACCTCTTCTTCGAATTTTGGATTGGATTGTGCCCACATATTGTGGTCTATATATCTTTGTGCTCTACTATATAAAGGGTTAGAAACACTATTATTCGTCATCCATTTTTGGTAATTTTTTTGCGCAAGCTCATACTTCCCTTGACTATTCTGCACAGAACCTAACCAAAACAACGCATCTGTACTATTGGTGGTATCAATCAGTAAGGCTTGCTCATAATGTGTCTCAGCAATAGAATAGGCTGTAAATTTTCTAGCTGCATCCGCAGCTCCTATTACATTATTCAACTTCGCTGAGTCTAAGGCAATAGCTTTTTGATAATAGCGCATAGCGCCAAAGTAGTCTTGCGAACTCAAGTACTTTGCTGCTTTCTTTTCGTAAGCCTTTCTTGTTTGACCAAAGGTCAATGAGGGCATCAAAAAAAGGATCACTATAAATGTAATCGTATTTTTCATATTATTGATTTCTATCTTTTGTGCAAATTTATAAGTAAGGTGGGCAAATCTTACTTTCAACTGGTTCTGGTTTTTTAATGACATAGATGACCGTAAATTCTGGCCCCCCTAGATTTGTAGAAGCATTTGTAAAGGGTGATACGTTTGTATCATAACTTACCCCAAACTGCCACTGATTATATCCAACATAGAATGTAGGAATTAGAGCATCTTTAAAACGAACTGCAAATCCAGGTTCTACATAAAATCTCTTCTGCGGAGTGTCACTTAAATGGATGCGGGTGGATGCCGAAAGTAGTGTTTCTTTATGTGGATCTTGTACTTGGTAATTAACCGCCAACACCGCATCAAATATTTTAGATAGTTGAATTGCACCATGTGCATATAACGAAATCCGTCGAAAAAGTTCTACATTATCTTGCCCTTCAAAGCTATAATTGGGCTTATTAATGTTGTAATAAGCACCGCCCAAGTTAACTCTTGTTCTTCTTGACTTGGCAATACCGTAGTTGATTCCTGCTGAAAAATTTGGAACAAACTTCTTAGTGTTATTAAACGTTTCATTGGTTGGTCGTGCGGGTACATATTTAACACCATCCCATTGCGAATCAAACCGTAAATCCTCCATAGAAAAAGCAAGCTGCGTGACTCCTGTCATCGCGCCTACTGTTATGTATTGGCTTTTAAATAATCGACGTGTGTAACTTCCTACCAAGCTCAATCTAGTAGAACTTAACTTCGAGTCACCCGCTTGATCATGGTATAAGTGAAGACCTGCCCCAAAAAATCCATTTGGATTTTGATCTTTATCTATCTTCATATCAAAAGCGCCAGAAACCACCTTATATCCAACTGGTACGCTTGACCACTGACTCCGATAAGCAGCTGCATAGCGCATATCGCCGTCTATAAGTCCCGTTAAGGCTGGCGTTAAATTCATTTGAGCGTTATAATACTGCGAAAAATGGACGTCCTGCGCTTTCAGTCCAGAAACGGAAAGGAATATTCCTAACAGTATAAAAAAGGCGTGTATAGTGTTCCTCATCGTATAACCTTGTTTACAATTTATTTAAAAGTTTATGCTATCGGGCTTTCCTTTCGCAAAATCATTGCAGGTAGGGAAACTTCCTGATAGCACAAAGATAGGATTCTTTTTTTACTTTGGCAATTTTTCATGTCACGGTAGTCAGATATTTGCCTTCTTTTTTGACTCATTGAAAATATTGATGTCACACTACAAACAAAGCGAACAATCTAATAAAAAAGTCCATTTACACAATAAATAACCGTAGTCCAATCTCCAAGCCTGTAATGATTTATTGAATTTTCAACCATTTAAAAGGCAAAAACATGCCTGATTAAATGTCACAGATATAACTTACAGACGTTTTCAAAAAAAATATTTGGATACGACAGCAAAAAAAACTACATTTGAACAAATGCTTCGGTATGCCTTTCCTTTATAAAGTCCAACAGTTTCAACTTCACACCTACAAAAGAGTCCTTCTCTCTCACACACTTAACCGAAAAGTAGTGGTTCAGTTCTATTTTCCCAAAATTCGAGGTTTCGATCCAAGTTCAGCGCCACATTTACTTTTTAATGATGGACAATTACTTGAAAAAATGGGTGTTAAACAAATTTTGCACAAGCTATATATTCATAACCAACTCAAACCCTGCGTACTAGTTGCCATACATAGCGACGAAAACAGAGTTAATGAACTGGGCACTTCTAAAATAATGGCAGTTAACTTAGGTCAACATTCGGAAGCCTATCAGCATTTCATCCTTAACGAACTCCTCCCAAAAATAACCACAACCACCCAACTCTTCATTGCGGGCTTCTCTTTGGGTGGGCTCAGCGCGATGGACATTTCACTTAACCACCCATATACTTTTATGGGCGTAGGCGTCTTTAGTGGGGCATTTTGGTGGAGGAGCAAGCCTTTAAACCTAAATATGCCTGATGCAAACTTAATCATTCCTTATAAGATACAGGCTCTTTCCAGACCACCCTTAAACCACTATTGGTTTCAGACGGGAACATTAGATGAAATAAATGATCGTAATAACAATGGCGTTATAGATTCGATTGACGACACCCAAACAGTCATCAATTGCCTATTAAAAAAAGGAGTAGCGCAAAAAAAAATCACTTACCTAGAAAAAATTGGGGGCAAGCATAATGAAAAAACCTGGGCGTTGATGTTGCCTCATTTTTTAGTGTGGGCAAGTAAGCTTGCGCAAAAAAAAGGGCCACCTCCGAAGAGATAGCCCTAAATCTATGATTTATTTACTGGAAAGTAACGCCTAGAATTGAACCTTCATCCCAAAGTTGAAATTTCTACCCCAACTCCAGAATCCATTGAAGTCATCCTTATTAGGACCCCAACCTTCAATGGGTGTATTTACATTTCCCAGGTTTTCCCCTTGGATATATGCTTTAGCCTTTAATCCATCTGTTAATTTGAATTTATAAGCCATATTGGCATTTAACATGCCGTAAGAAGGAAGTTTATATGAATCTTTACGATCTGCTTCTTCATTATATGAGGCAACTTCAAACTTAGCATATAGTCGATCATAATAAAGAAATTCAGCGCCAAACTCAAATTGTCCGACATGATAGTTTAGAAATCCACCATATTGAGTCTGAGGTTGATCTGCAACGTGTATGCCATCCGCAAATACAGAAACAGTATCTATAACCTCTCTAGTATCAGAGTCTAATAATGTAGCATCAAAATCACCTTGGTACTTAAAGGATCCGATAGAAGCCAATAAGCCCAATTCCAAAGATTTAATTGGATTCGTTTTGACTTCAACCTCTACACCTTGGTGCGTCTGATTTTTGACTTGAAAAATAGCTGTAGTACCATCAGGTTTTTGTTGGGTGCTGACCCTTTGTCTGACCCATCTGTCATTCCAAGAAGTGTGAAATCCATTTACATTTATTTTAACACCTTGCATTTCGAGGGCATAACCGACTTCCAGACCTAGGATATTTTCATTCGCTAAGTCGGGATTAACCGTATTGCTATAATTGATATAAACAAAATTGTGGAAAGGCGCACGAGAATAATACCCTACGTTCATGAATACATTGTTGTTTTCATTAACCTTCACGTTTAAACCTGCTTTTGCGTTGTATCCAATTGCTGTTACGACATCTGCTTTCAAGTCTCCTCTTCCTCTCGCAAAGTTGTAGCGATCTTCCCTACCAAACCAAGTGTTGGATACCGATCCACCCAAGAATCCAGAAAGAAGGTCATTTGAATATTCTGCTTGCGCAAAGAGCCCTGTATAAGTTACCAATCCATCATTGTCATAGGCAATTCTATCTCCAACCTTAGCGGTTGGGTTCACTTTGTCCTTCCAGTGTTTAGCACCCATCAAGTCTCTGACCTCTCTGTAGTGCTCCCCTTTGTAGTGTCTTACATCCAGACCTGACGTAATGGTTACAGCGTCTGATACTTTGGTTCTAAGTGTAGAAAGTACACCTGTCCAAAAGTGATTGTTCATAGAATTACGCATAATCATATAGGCTCCAAATTCCTTTAAAGAATCAGGAATATTTGCATTTGCATCTATGACAGCATCCCAGTTTCTTTGACCTGCGGCATTATTGCCAGGGCCATATTTAAAGGGATTCTTTTCTATCTTGTTATGACTCAATATACCAGAACCTCCGCCAGACCCATAAGAGACATAAGCAGAAGTAGCTAAGAAATTCTTTGAGTTTACAGTCCAATAATGATTTAAAGCAATTTGAGGTTTATGATAGAAGTTATTTCTTTCATTCAAAAATTCTCCTTTTGCGTAGCCCCAGTTTGGATTATATTTAGCACCATTTTGTTCTTGTTCGTCAAATGTTTGGGCAGAATATTGAGAGGCATCTCTTTGTCCGTGTTTTTGAGGCGCACCGATTACTGTAAACTGTAATTTGTGGTGGTCATTGATGTCTTTCGCTATTCCTAAGTAATAAGACCAAGCATCAATATAAGTACCATCTACATAGCCAGTACCACTAGTTCTAGAACCAACAGCCGTAATTGCTAGACCATTGTCCATACGTCCGCTACTCAAAGAAAGCAATGTTTTCTTTTTGCCATAGGAAGTCATTTCTGTTTTTACTGAACCACCTTTCTTTACGTCAGTTGTTTTGGTGATGATATTCATCGTCCCCCCAACAGAGTTAATCGCTAATTTAGAAGCACCAAGACCTCTTTGTACTTGCATGGTGCGAACTGCGTCACCTAGCCCCGCCCAGTTAGACCAGTAAACCCATCCGTTTTCCATGTCGTTTACAGGTACACCGTTAATCAATACTGCGATGTTTCGTTGGTCAAATCCACGGATATTAATACGTGAATCTCCAAATCCACCGCCACTCTTAGTAGCATATACACTTGGCGTTGAATTTAAGATTTCAGGTAATTCTCTTCCGCCTAGTTTCGCTTCAACTTGCGCACCAGAAATGGTGGATACAGCGATAGGTGTCTTTCTATTGGTAACAACAGAAGCAACCACATTGATCTCTTCGAGACCAATGGCATCCGATTCAAGATTAATAGTACCTAATTCAACATTGCCATTAGATACTGTCACGGGCATTTCAATAGTCGTAAATCCGATGTAGGACATTTCTACTACATAGTCACCTGCAGGCAGATTACCAATAGAAAAGGTACCATCATAGTCAGTAACGGTACCTTTGTCGGCACCTTTCAAAATAACTGAAGCACTAATCAGTGATTCGTGGGCCTCTTTATCCATCAAAGTTCCGGAGATGCTGCCTTGAGCAAACAATGTCGCAGAACTAAACAGAAAGGCGAAAAAATACAAAAGATTTTTCATCGTGTGAAAAGTTTTAGAATGAATGAACGAAGATTTTGAACATGGGAGTAAATACGCTGCAAAGGTAAAAAATGACCAATTAGAAGTATGTGAAATTTTCATTATTTTTTTTGTATTAATATCCTGTGAGGTTAACCTTATGAAAATCAATGTATTGACTGCAAAACTTTTTTACCTAGTCGGTACAATTTAGGCAATAATTTGCGTCATTTGGTGTTTTATTCTTAGATTCACCCAAAAATAAACATATGCAAAAGAATTGGATACTACTCGTCGTTTTATCACTTCTATTGGCGCTCCCAACAGAAATGATTGCACAAGGTCAACGTAACAATAAAGACCCGAAACGAAAAAAGAAGGAACGGACAGAAAAAAGCAACTTCTGGAAAGAACAAGTCTGGTACGGGGGCTCCATGGTGCTCAACTACGGAGGCACTAGAAATTTCTCTCGGTTTATTGTAGGGGTAACCCCTATGCTTGGTTTTAAAATA
>CAYRVZ010000076.1:0-10931 GCA_964427815.1 uncultured Saprospiraceae bacterium
TTAAATAGGATAGATTCCATATCTTGGGTACTAGGCAAGGAAGAACCGCTACCGAGCAAGCCACAACCTTTGCCTAGCTTAACTCCTCACCTGCTTAATTTTATCCTTGCGGAAAAAGAAAAAAAGCAAAACAAACAAACTAGATTCAAAACCACCATAAAAAAACCATTTCAACAAAGAGTCAATCGGATAGTAGATTTGCATTTGCGCAGATTGAAAGCTAGTGAGGTTAATAATTGTGCTGTATTAATCTTAGATGTTGAAACCGGAAATACCTTGGCTTATGTGGGAAATGCCATCCACACAGGTGCGGCTCATGGATCAAGAGTAGATGTCATTCAAGCCAATAGAAGCACAGGATCTGTGCTCAAGCCGATGCTAGTGGGTTGGACGTTGGATGCGGGGCTAGTAACAGAAAAAAGTTTTTTGCAAGATATTCCTACACAATATGGACAGTATCACCCAGAAAATTTTAACCATAATTATAGCGGAGTTTTGCCCATGAACCAAGCTTTAATTCGCTCCCTAAACATTCCATTTGTCCGACTATTAAAAGATTATGGTGTTGAAAAATTTCATGATAACCTGAGAAAAGTTGGTTTTAAGAGTTTGACGGAAGAAGCCGGTTATTATGGCTTAACATTGGTGGTCGGAGGTGTAGAAACATCCCCTTGGCAAGTGGGCGGGAGTTATGCAAGTTTAGCCAGAACATTACGTCATTTTTATGATAATGGTCAATATGATTTGAATGATTTACACCCTGCTAAGTATTTGGCGCAAGCAAAAAAGAAAAAACCAATGCTATCTCACAATCCACCTGTGATGTCGGCAGGAGCCATTTGGTCAACCTTTAATATCATGAAAGCATTGAAGCGCCCAAACCAGGAAGGAAATTGGCAGCGTTTTGGTACTGGGCGACCCATTGCATGGAAGACAGGGACAAGCTTAGGTTTCAGAGATGCCTGGGCAATGGGGCTGGATAGAGACTTTGTGGTAGTGGTTTGGACGGGAAATGGAAATGGAGAAGGTCGGGCAGGATTAACAGGTGTGCACATGGCTGCCCCTATTTTATTTGATGTTTTTAGGAGTTTGCCGCAAGGAAAATGGTTTGATCCGCCTTATGATGAATTAATAGAAAAACCCGTTTGTAGTGTTTCTGGATTTTCGGCTAGTACGCATTGTCCTACGGATACGCTAATGGTGGTCAATACAGATTATGACTTAGCACTATGTAGGTATCATCCTCAAGTTATGGTGGATATAGAATCAGGTCTGCGTGTGACACGAGATTGTGCGAAAGCTGGTAATATGAAGCAAAAACAATTTTTCTCCCTACGCCCAATGGAAGCTTTTTATTATAAATTGCGGCATCCAGATTATACCGGTCTTCCTCCTTATAAAAAAGGTTGTGAACCCAATGGATATCAATCTATGCAATTAATTTATCCACAAAAAGCGAGTATAATTTATGTACCCGTAGGATTAGATGGCACACGAGAAAAAACGATATTTGAAGTAGCGTATGATTATCCAAATGAGGTTTTATTTTGGCATTTAGATAAAAAGTTTATTGGAAAAACAAAGCATTTTCACCAAATGGGACTGGATCCTTCTGAAGGAAATCATGTCTTGACAATCGTAGATAAAGATGGTAATAAGTTAGTGCAGAAATTTGAAGTAGTTGTCCGATCAGAATGAGATAGTTGTAGGGAGATGTTCAACCTTTCTTCCTAAAAATCGTTCATTTATATATATGGAAAGTTTTAAACCCAAATATTTATATTCGATTATCAGCGTGGCGATTTCACTGACCATGCTTGGTTTATTTGGGATGATTATATTACATGGACGTCAGCTTGTACAATATACTAAAGAAAAAGTCAATATCATTGTAGAGATCCGAAATGGTACAAGTGAAGCAGACATTCAATCCATCATAACTAGTATTAAAACTCAACCACTGGTCAAACAAAATTCTTTGGAATATGTCAGCAAGGATCAAGCTATGGAGCTGATTGCAGAAGATTTTGGATTGGAGGTCAATACGTTGGGAATGGCTAATCCACTTTTTGATATCATCGTTTTCAATGCTAAATCAGACCAACTTACTGCTATCAATCTATTTCAGCTAAAGAAAGAGCTAAAGAAAAATGTTCAGATTGCCAATGTCATCTACGAAACAGATTTAATTGAAAAAATAAATAAAAATATTACTAACGTCACCTATATCGCAGCCACCGCATCCCTTTTAATGCTCTTTATTGCGATTATTTTGATTAATTATACCATTCGATTGGTTATTTATGGGGATCGAAAATTGATTTATAACAAGGAATTAGTCGGGGCTTCTTGGTCTTTTATCCGTCGCCCTTATGTTATTCGAGCCATTTTGAATGGTTTGTGGAGTAGTATTATTGCCATTGCGGTAGTCGTAGGGCTCTTATATGTCGCCAATAAAAGCATCCCAGACCTTGAATCTATACAAGATTTTACTACCTTTGCCATATTATTGGGCAGCTTGGTCATTATTGGTGTTGGTATTTCTGGCACTGCGACCTATCTAGCTGTTAATAAGTTTTTAAAAAATACGTCGTTTTGAGCTCCTTGCGTAAAAATGCGTAACAACACCAATTACAATGGCAAAGAAAGGGAAGAAGCATTTCAAAAATCCAGCTAATAAACAGCAAAATCCTACTCCCAAGAGTAAAGCAACACCCAAACAAGAACCGATGCCAAAAGCGACAGTCTATACTGCTTCTGCGGCCTCAACTAGAGCCTTGACAACCGAAAAAACCTTCATTTTTGGACGCACCAATTATATCTATATGCTTGCAGGGTTTGGTTTTTTGCTTTTGGGACTACTCTTGATGAGTGGCGGAGCGATGCCCTCCCCTGACGTTTGGGATGACAGCATTATCTATAGTCATCGTCGGATTACGCTTGCGCCAATCTTGATGATTGTTGGCTTGGTTTTGGAGATAATGGCTATATTCAAAAGATAGTTGATTGCACCCGACAAGCTTCATTCTACTCCATAAAATTTAATATATGACCTACTTGTACGCTATTATCCTTGCAATCATTGAGGGTATTACGGAGTATTTACCTGTTTCTTCTACGGGACACATGATTATTGCTTCCTCTTTTATGAAGATAGCGAGTGATGACTTTACTAAATTATTTACGATTGTCATTCAGCTAGGCGCGATTTTATCGGTGATGGTTTTGTATTGGAAGCGTTTTTTCCAAGGGTTTGATTTTTATTTGAAACTTTTTGTCGCCTTTTTGCCAGCTGTATTTCTAGGTCTTTTATTGAATGATGTCATTGATGAACTATTGGAAAGTCCCGTTACCGTGGCAATTTCGTTGATTATAGGTGGTTTTATCTTGTTAAAAGTGGATGATTGGTTTAAGGCGAATGAAGAATATGATGAAGCTAACCCAACAGCTCATACTGACATCTCTTACCTCACCGCTTTAAAAATTGGGTTCTTTCAATGCCTCGCCATGATACCTGGCACCTCCCGAAGTGGAGCCAGTATTGTAGGGGGTATGACTCAAAAAATCAACAGAAAGACTGCCGCTGAATTTTCCTTTTTCTTAGCGGTTCCGACCATGTTTGGGGCGACTGCTAAAAAGCTTTACGACTATTATAAAGAAGGATTTGAATTAAGTGGAGAGCAAATCAACTTTCTGATTGTTGGTAATGTACTGGCTTTTATAGTTGCGTTGATTGCCATCAAATCCTTTATTGATTATCTAAGTAAGAAAGGATTTAAGCTTTTTGGATACTATCGGATTATCTTAGGTATTGCCTTGTTGATTATTCACTTTTTCATTTATCCTTTGAGTATCTAAGACTTACGTCCAAATCATTTAGAGAAAACCATTCATGCCTAACACACCCATCATCCCTTTGCCGAAAGGTAAAACAAAGACCAAAGAGGAATTTATAGCTGGGGTCACCATATTAATAGACAAGCCCAAAACTTGGACTTCATTTGACGTCGTCAATAAGGTCAGAGGCAGTCTCAAATATCGCTTAGGCATCAAGAAAATAAAGGTCGGACATGCTGGCACTTTAGATCCGTTAGCTACGGGCTTATTAACCATTTGTATCGGAAAACACACCAAAAAAATAAATGAACTCACCGGATTATCTAAAACATATACAGGGGAGTTCTTTATCGGTGCCACTACCCCTTCGTATGATTTGGAAACGGAGGTGGACGCCACTTTTCCTATCGAACACATTGATGACCAACTTATCGAAAAAGCAGTCAGTCAATTTCAAGGGGTCATCCAACAAACACCTCCTATTTTTTCCGCAATCAGACAAAATGGAAAAAGGCTGTATAAAATTGCTAGAGAAGGAGGAACCGTTGAAATCAAATCCAGAGAAGTCACCATTCACTCCTTTACACTCACGGAAGTAAATCTACCTTCCATTAAATTTATCGTCAAATGCAGCAAAGGAACCTACATTCGTTCATTGGCTTATGACCTTGGAAAGGCACTAGGATCTGGTGGATACTTAGCAGAATTAACCCGTACTCAAGTAGGGGAATTAGACCTGAAGGATGCTTGGAATTTAGAAGATTTTATTGCTTCTTTGCCCGAACAAACGGACTGATTTTTTTGGCAAAACCCGTAACTTGTTTCTATTGTGTGGCTCTAAACTGCTCAATTCCTTTACCCCTACGGTGTCAAATATATTTTTGCTAATTTCAATCTCTTAACCCCAATTATCCGCTTGAAAAAAGGGCTTATGGAAAATATATATTTTAATTATTGGGTCTGTAATTGTTGTTAACCTTGAACTGACGGGGATATTCTCGAACGACCTTCCTCCATTTAAAAAAATACCTAGCAACAAGAAGTTGCTAGGTATTTTTAATATAAAAGACAGTGATAACGCTTAACCAGTCATTTATTCTTGGATAATAATGCGCTTTGTAAGCACTGAATTATTCATTCTTATTTGTACCATATACGCGCCCGTCTTCAAGTCACTTGCGTCAAAATCAACGTTGACTTTTCCCGAAAGGTGACCATAATTAACCTGCTTCACGACTTGCCCAACAGTATTATAAACAATAGCACTCACATCAGAAGGCTGCACCAAGCTTAAATAAATACTGGATATACCTGTAAAAGGATTTGGATAAATCTGTGCGATACTCGCATCCACTTCCACTAATTCACCACCCAATACAAAGTCAGCCGCTTCCGCTAAAGTCTGACTATTCACATTGACAACTTCACCATCCGCATTCAAAATAAGCGTAACAATATGTAATTTTTCCAAATCAAAGTGAGATGGAATGGTATATTCTGGCATTACAAAGTCGTAGGAAGCTCCATTTATAGCGGCGGCTGGCAAGCTATTTACCGCCCCGCTAAAAGGACTAACCAACGCTCTAGCTACGTGATCATAGACCATTTGAGCAGCTGGAACCATATTCGGTAAATTCTCATATCCACCCATGACACCATTTCCTCCGCCTGCATACGCATTTGACTGGGCGAAACCAGAGGTTGTACCTGTTACGCCATCCTCGACCAAAACAACTGCTAATCTATATTCTTCAGTTGCATCTTGTAAAAAATCTGCTTGAGACACGACCTTCAAGGTATTGTTATCATCTACAACTGCATGACTATAAACGGCTGCAGGCGGAACCAATTGAATCCGCTCCCAAAACCTAGCCTCTACATCCGCTATCAATCCAAAGCCAAAAATTTCTTGTCTTTCTGAGGACATTGTCGGATAGGATTCAAAGCCTAGGGCATCGCCATATCCTTCAATTTGCATAGTATCCCCTGCATGAACCGCTACTCCGACAAATAAGTCTCCAAAGCGTTCAGCCATTGCATCCATAAATACGGCTCCACGAGGACACCATGGGCACCAGGTACCCGTAGCTTCTTCAAACATTACTTTACGATGCTCTGGAGGAACTATTCCATTCACTGTAGTAGATAATGTATTGTCCGTCATATCCGCATCTGTTCCTCCGTTAATATTTGTCACTTCTACTTTAAGGACATTTTCTCCTCCAGCAAATGTCTTAGGCAGGGTCAATGTTTTTTCCTCTAGAGAATTAATAGTTTCAGAAACATTCACCGTTTCTGAAGTCCCTCCACTGGTAAAAACAACATCAAAGGCATTAATAGCAGCTGTCCCTGTATTTCTAACCACCACATTAACTTCTATAGAGCCTGCTAGTGTAACTGCAGGCGCTTCAACAACATTCAACGTCGCATTTAAAGTAGCTAATGTGGGCGCATCCGGTACGATTGTATAAGAAACATCATCCACATAATACGAGGAACTACCACTTGTTGGAAAAATATCCATGGAAGCAATTTTATTCACTGCGTTCTTATAACTTCCAATATAAGTATCATTTAAAAAATAAGACCAAATATTATGTGACAAATCAATCTTTACTTGGAGTTTATTCCATTCGTTGTGGGTATAAGCACCTCTGAAAGTAAAATCACCCGTGAAGCTTCCATCTGTATTGAAAAAGAAGTTCTCTGACCAAGTTTCTCCTAATTTAGTATCCCCCTGAATATTAAAGTAAGCATCAGCTCCTTCCTTTACAAATACATACATTTCCAGCTCAAAGCTTCCACTGGTCAACAAACTACCTCCAAAAGGAAGAATAATATCTGCAGGTCCGCCCGAACCCACGCCTTGAATCTTGAGTGATTTAGTACCGCTATGTGCTTGTTCTGTTGTAATCGGTGCATCATCTGTGGTGCTACCACCCCATGTAGTCCAATCAGACGAAGATGCGCCAATCAGGTCACCGTCATTGTAAGACTCAAAGTCATCCGTAAATGTCTGGGCTTCAATCTGTGTAAAAACAAGAGCCAAAAATAAAAAAAGTAAAATTCGCTTCATGTGAAAAGTTTTTAATAGTGAATAATACTGCCAAGGTAGCAAAATAAATTATATTTCTTATTTTTTTTTCCAGTAAATAGCGAATACCGTTGATATTCCTAATTTTGATGCGCAAGCTCAATCTAAAATACAAATTCCAATAACCGTTTTTTGTACAACTTAATCCTCCAACGGCCTATTGAAGGAAGCAACTTTCTGCTTTATGTGGTGTTCTTTACAAATCGGAGTGAGAATAATTTATTTTTCCGCAAGGAATAACAACTACTCCAGCAGTAAACCGTATTTTGCGACAAATTAAAAACTATGGCAGCTATTCAAGCATTAGACATACTCCTTACAGATGATTCCCTTTCGGAAAATGAACAACGAATATCTAAAAAAGTGCTGGCAGGAGAACGCATCACTCCTGAAGATGCGCTATACTTATATGAACATGCTGAATTAGGCTATTTGGGTATTCTAGCCAATTATATTCGGGAGCAAAAAAATGGGGACAATACCTATTTCAATAAAAATTTTCATATTGAACCCACTAATGTATGCATCTATTCCTGTGATTTTTGCGCTTATTCCCGAAAAATCAAGAATAGAACGGATGGATGGGAATTGAACATGAATCAGATGATGGATATCGTCAAAAAATATGACGATCAAGCTGTTACTGAAGTGCATTTTACGGGAGGAGTACTGCCGCAATATGATGTACCTTTTTACGAAGAATTATTTAGACGAATCAAAGCCCATCGCCCAGAACTACATATTAAAGGGCTAACTCCTGTTGAGTATCACTATATATTCAAGAAGGCGAAATTGACGTATCGTGAAGGAATGGAACGCATGAAAGCAGCTGGTTTAAACTCAATGCCAGGCGGAGGAGCCGAAATTTTTGACAAAGAAATCAGAGACCAAATAGCAGGCGGAAAATGCTCCAGTGAGCAATGGCTGGACATACATAAAATCTGGCATGAACTCGGTATGCGCTCAAATGCGACCATTTTATATGGACATATCGAGACGTTTGCTCATCGGGTAGATCATATGAATCGCTTGCGCAAATTACAAGACAAGACAGGTGGTTTCATGGCTTTTATTCCGTTGAAATTCCGAAATAAGAACAACCAAATGTCCCATGTACCAGAAGTCAATACCATAGAAGACTTGCGTAATTACGCTATCAGCCGCATCTTTTTAGATAATTTCCAGCACATCAAGGCGTACTGGCCGATGATAGGAAGAGATACCGCTCAAATGTCCTTAGCTTTTGGGGTCAATGACATGGATGGAACGATCGATGACACTACCAAAATCTATTCCATGGCAGGTTCAGAGGAACAAAATCCCGCCATGACCACCGCTGAAATCGTGAACACCATTCGTTTGACTGGCAGGAAAGCCATCGAGCGTAGTACGACCTACGACGTCATCAAAGATTACACAGAGGTACTTTTTGAAGAAGACACGCAGTATCGGGGTTATGCATTCAAAAAAGATAGATGAATGAGTAAATTGCAAGTTTCAGCGGTTAGTTACCTAAATACCAAGCCCTTTCTGTACGGGTTATTTCAAAGCCCACTTAACGACCAACTGGACATACAATTGGATATTCCTGCTGAGTGTGCTCGAAAACTAATTACAGGAGAGGTGGATTTTGGACTTATTCCAGTCGTTGCTATTGCGGATATTCCTGAACCCATTATACTGTCCAATTTCTGTATTGGTTCCGATGGACCTGTACGGACAGTGATGATTTATAGCGATGTTCCCATGTCAGAAGTGAAGCGTTTATATTTAGATTTCCACTCCAAAACTTCCGTACAATTAGCTCAAATCTTACTTAAAGAATATTGGCACCTATCCCCAGAATTACTTTCATCAAAAGAGGGGTATATATCTGATATACATGGAGATACGGCGGGTTTAGTAATTGGAGATAGAGCCTTTGACCTTGCGGAAAAATATGCGTATCAATATGACCTAAGTGATCTTTGGAAAAAGTTAACTGGACTACCTTTTGTCTTTGCTGCCTGGGTCAGTAGAAAGCCTTTACCCGAAGGCTTCGTACAACAATTTAATGCTGCATTACAGAGTGGGCTAGACTCCATTCCCCAATTGATCTCATTGATGCCCTCCCCCACTAAGGATCTGGATTTGAAGAATTACTTCGAGCATCAAATTCAATATATTTTAGACGCTGAAAAAAAGAAAGCATTGGCGCTATTTTTACAGAAAGTCAACGAAAATGTAGCAGTCGTCTTTCAGTAGAACAAACATCAAACTATGGAAAGTATCGTTGTATTAGATGGACATGCCCTGAACCCTGGAGATTTGGATTGGCAGATACTCACTAAGGACAAAAAAGGCAGAACCTTTGCAGAACTCACTGTCTATGCACGTACGCCTGCTTCGTTAGTGGTGGAGCGAGCCAAAGAAGCGGGTGTTATCATCGTCAATAAAATCAATCTCACGGCCGAAGTCATCGCCCAATTACCCAATTTAAAGATGATAGCCATTACAGCAACGGGAACAAATAATATCGACAGTAAAGCCGCTAATAAACATGGCATTTTGGTCAAGAATGTAGTCGGCTATAGCTCCAATGCGGTTGCCCAGCATGTTTTTGCATTGATTTTAGGACTAACAAATCAAGTCGAAAAGCATAATGCCACAGTCACAAATTTAAAGTGGAGTAACCATCCCGATTTTTGCTATTTTTTATCTCCCTGGTCAGAGCTTGCGCAAAAAACTTTAGGTATTTTTGGATACGGCAATATTGGTAAAAAGGTGGCAGAAATTGCCTTAGCCTTTGGGATGAAAGTCATCGCTTTTAATCGTTCCAGCGACCCGCTAGGACTTCCCGTCAGAATGGTCTCCAAAACGGAACTATTACAAGAGAGTGATATTTTATCTTTACATGCGCCTCTTACTGAAGAAACGAGGTACTTTATCCATCAGGATACGATATCCAAGATGAAGCCATCAGCTCTACTCATCAACACGGCAAGAGGTGCATTAATTAACGAACATGAACTATCACAAAGTCTTATAAATCAAGTGATTAAAGGTGCTGCATTAGATGTAATGACAAGCGAGCCTCCCAAATCAAATAACCCTTTATTGGGCTTACCCAATTGCTTGATTACTCCGCACATGGCTTGGACTTCCATGGAGGCTCGTCAGAAGTTATTGACTAATACTTGGGAGAATATTTTGGAGTTGGGTAAACTTTCCAAAAGCTAAACGCTTTTGGAAAGTTTTCATTGAATTCAATCCTCCGACAGGTCATAGTTAGGAGAAATCTTGTGCAAAGTATCATCTCCATAGAAATCACCAATGACCTTCATCGCTTCATCCACATCGTCTGTAATGTGAAAAAGACTTAAATCATCCTTATTGATATTACCTTCTCCTAGCATCGCAGTAGCTAACCAAACTTTCATTCCACTCCAAAAATCAACACCTATCAAAATGATTGGAACTTGACTTATTTTCCTAGTTTGAATTAAGGTCAAAACTTCAAAAAGCTCATCCATTGTACCAAATCCACCGGGTAGCACAACAAACGCTTGGGCATATTTGACAAACATCACCTTACGGACAAAAAAGAACCTAAAATCAATGCTCATATTTCGACCGATATAAGGATTATCATGTTGCTCAAAAGGCAGTGCAATATTCAACCCAACAGAGGTACCGTTCTTCTGAAAAGCACCTTTGTTTCCAGCCTCCATGATACCAGGACCTCCACCCGTAATGACACCAAATCCTTCTTCTACTAAACGGCCCGCTATTTCTACTGCAAGCTCATAATACTTGGTGCCCGGTTTTGTTCTCGCAGAACCAAATACAGACACACAAGGCTCAATTTTATTCAATATATCGAAACTATTCACAAACTCCGAAATCACTTTAAACATCGTCCAAGAATTCTCGGCTTTTTGGTTTGGAGACCACTTTTTAATTTTCTTTGTATTCATGATATTTCATAATTTAGAAAAAACAAAGCCCACCAAAGATTGGT
>CAYRVZ010000077.1:0-10678 GCA_964427815.1 uncultured Saprospiraceae bacterium
GGTTCGTTTTTTGGGCAAGCAAAAAATGAACACCGGAGAGCCAAACTTATTTTTTAGTTATGAGCCTTAAAAGGAATTAGGATGCACAGGTGGTTTTTGTGCGAACTAATGGACTATTACGAGCTTCAGGGCAAACAGAAGACCTTCTGCCATTTCGATCCACCCCCAAATTTGAATGATATTGGTTCCAGATTGTTCTGAGACATACGCGACCGCAGGAAGCACTTAAATCGCAGGCAAATTTACTGTCCACTAAACATCCATTTAGCCAATTGCTTGAAGGAAACCTTTTTGCCGTACATCAAGATACCTACCCGATAAATCCGGGCAGAAAGCCAAGCAAAAAACAAAACCCCAAGAATAAGCGATACGACAGAAGCCGCAATTTGCCACATCGGAGGGTCAAATGCCAATCTTGCCGGCATTACAATAGGCGAAAATAAAGGAAAAATAGAAGCCCATACGGCCAGACTTGTGTTCGGATCTCGAATGGCAGACATCATGATATACACTGCAATGATTACGGGAAGAGAAATAGGCAAAGTCAAAGATTGACTCTCTCCCACATCATCTCCAATCGCTGACCCAACAGCCGCAAATAAAGAAGAATATAAGAAGAATCCACCTAGAAAATAAAAGATGAAAAGAGGTAGGATTAACCACCAATTTAGGGAAGTGACCTCCTGAATGATTTGCCCAATTTTACCACTTGTTCCCAGGTTTTCGGCGGCTTGCATCATCTCATCAGAGACACCCGGATTGGTCATCATCTCCATGTCCCCAAGGGTAAGTGTTACACCAAATAATATCAGCGGTATCAAGACCATCCAAAAGGCTAGTTGAGTCAACCCAACGGCACCTACTCCTAGGATTTTGCCGACCATCAAATCAATCGGTTTAACACTAGACATAATGACTTCTACAATCCTACTGGTTTTTTCTTCCATGACACTCCGCATGATCATCATACCATAAATGAAGACGACCATATACATGGCAGAGCCCATGATACCACCAATAACTGCGGCAACCATACTAGTAAACGAAGAGTGGTCTTTGCCTCCGTCTTTAAGCGGTTCAGGGTTTAGTTCTACACTTGTTTCTAGCAGTTTTAATGTCTTCTGCTCAACATGAAAAGCATTCATCTTGTATTTGCGAAAGCCTTTACTAATTCTAGTTTTGAGGGACTCGGACATCTCTAATCCTAATTGTTTGTCAGAATAATATAAAGCTTGGATGTCTGATGATTGAATGGAATCCAATTTCGGAATCAGTAATACTCCGTTATAATCACCTGCTTCAGATTGTTTCTTGAGCGAGTCAAGGGTCAAGTCTGAAAAACAAAATTCAAAAGACTTACTATTTTCAATATAACTAGACAGGGATTCATTTTTATCCAGTATTGCTATTTTTAATACTTCGTCCCCCGTATGTGACATAATCAGTGTCGAAACATATATTAATAAGCCAATACCTATTGGAGTCAAAATAGTACCCCATATAAAACTTTTGGACGTGACTCTAGTGTAGTACTCTCTACCTAGAATGAGCTTGATGTTTTTGAAGTTCATATAGCGATGGTGTTTTGTCCTACTTGATGAATGAATATCTCGTTGAAGGTGGGTAAGATTTCTCTAAAGGATTGAATATTAACGCCTTCGGAAAGTAATGATTGTAATAAAGTATTGCTATTTGTCCCTTTCGGTAAACGAAAAATTAACTTATTATCATGGTGATCGATGACCTCCAAATTACGGAAAGTAGCTTCTTTAATCTGCCCTGAATATTCAATTTCAAAATGATTTTGTTTGAAGTTTTGTTTGATGTCTTTTACATAGCCCTGCAAAATATTTTTGCCCTGATTAATGAGGACTGCGTATTCACATATTTCTTCGACTTGTTCCATGCGATGGGTTGAAAAAATAATGCTGGCACCAGCTTTATGTAGTTGACTGATTTCGTCTTTAATGAGGTTGGCATTAATGGGATCTAATCCTGAAAAAGGCTCATCAAAAATCAACAATTTTGGGCGATGAACGACTGTCGAAATGAATTGTATTTTTTGCTGCATCCCTTTGGATAAGTCTTGTACCTTTTTGTCCCACCAATCCAAGATGTCAAATTTATCCATCCAGTGCCGGATTTCATTGCGGGCTTCTTTTTTTGAAAACCCTTTGAGTTGGGCTAAGTAAGTCAAGAGATGTCCTACTTTCATTTTTTTGTACAAACCCCTTTCCTCTGGCATGTAGCCAGTTTCCAAAATGTGTTTTCTTTCCAGTGGCTCTTCATCAAAAAGGATGGTGCCTGAGTCAGGCATGGTGATCGTCGTAATCATTCGGATGAGTGTCGTCTTACCCGCTCCATTTGGGCCCAATAATCCCATGATCGAGCCTTTTGGCATTTCAAAACTGACATCATCTACTGCGAGATGATTACTAAATTGCTTTGTAACGTGATTGATTTTAAGCATAAAAGTGGTTTTTCATTTGAAGTACAAGGTTAAGAATAATTTTGGGAACATTATGCTTTTTTTCTATGAACGAGCCTTTTTTAGGGATGATTTGGAGTTGATAAGGGCATTCATTATTTGACAAGGTAGAAAAGTGGCGCTCAAAAAATAGCCTAATTCTTATTTGGAAGTACTACCGATATCCTTGTAAAAATAGCGTTTAGGTTTTAGTTGGTGGTTAAGTAAATATACATTTTTGCAGGAAGGAAACAAACATTAGTCTTTTTCGTTATCTTTGCTTATTGATTTGGCTATAAGATGTAGCCAGAAAAAAACAAAAACAAACAGAATGACCACAGAACACAAGTATGAAGAGAAGAGATCGAATAACCTAATTTTACCCATCATACTGGGATTATTGATGCTCGGAGCCGCTTTTTGGGCTTTTTCATTGAGAAGTAAGAACGCAAAATTATCGAGCGATAAAGCCGTTTTGTCTAGCGAAATGGATAAATTAGGGGCTATTAAAGCTAATTTGAACGCAAGTATCGACAGCTTAAACGCTTCTTTTCAAGATCTTGCAGAAGAGAACACAGCGCTTACAGGTTCATTAGAATCAGAAAAAGCAAAAGCTAAAAAAGCCAATTCTAGATACCACCATTGGAAGAAGAAGTGGCAGGAAGCCCAAAATTCCAATTCAAGTATGGCGGAGCAAATTCAATCCCTTTTGGCTGCAAAGTCAGGAATGGAATCGACTATTGTTTCTTTACAAACGCAAAATGACTCTTTGATGCAATTAACGGCGACCTTGAAAGAAGATTTGTCAGAGACAAGAGAAGCTAAAAAAGCTTTGGAACGGATGAATGAATCCATCAACGGAGAATTGAAACGATTGACCCTAGCGAATTTTAAAGCTACTGCTTTTAATGTGACGACACTTACAAAAAGAGGCAAGCAGCAGATGCGTGCCTGGTTGGTTAGGCAGATTAAAGTAAGTTTCGACTTGGCTAATGTCCCAGAAAAATATAGAGGAGTAAGACCGGTTTATATGGTCATTACCGACGAAAAATCAGTTCCGATTCCAATGGAAAATGCCATTGACGCAAAAGTAAAAGTGAATGGACAAGAGCTTGACTTGAAAGCGGTGGAGGTAAAAGAAATCAATATTGATGATAGTCAGCGTTTGGCTTTTACCCATAAATTGGCGAAGAAGCTGAAGAAAGGGTATTACCGTGTAGCAGTATATACAGACATTGGTATGTTGGGCGCAAGCTCCTTTAGACTTCGGTAAACTATAATTTAGAATTAAAAATTGAACTGAGTAGAGATGTGATGTTGTCACATTTTTACTCAGTTTATTTTTTGCAAAATCAGTTTTTTATGAGATACTTTTTGTTTCTTTCTTTGCTTGTATTTAGTTTTTCTTCTTGTGTGACTAAAAAGAAATACTTGCAAAGCCTCTCGGATAAGACCCAAGTAGAGGCTCATTATTTGGATTCTATTGCTGGGTTGCAAGATGATTTAACCGTTCGTGGCGATACCATTTCTGCCTTACGGCTAAATTTGGCTGAGCGTATTGGGGAAAATAATATTCTAGAAAAATTACGACACGAATTACAAGGGCAGATTGACGAATTAGAATTAGATATTGAGTTGAGAAGTAATCGGTCGGCTTCTTCTAGCCAATCTACTAAGAAAAAACTAGCGGAAAAAGATAATAAAATAAAAAATTTGAAGGCACAGTTAGTAAGTGTCGAAACGGCTATCAAAAAGTATCAGAACAGAGTTTTAGCTTTTATCGGTGATGTTAATATGGATTTTCAGGGTTATGATGATAAGTTGTTGAGTGTGAATACTAAAGGAAACACAGGCGTATTAAAGATTTCAGCAAATAGCCTTTTATTCAAGCGTGTTGCTTCTACTTCGTTAAATGATAGGGGCAAAAGTGTTATTCAAAAAATAAGTAATATTATAAAAAAGTATCCAGACTTAGAAGTCTATGTGGTGGGACATACGGATACAAAGCCTCCAGCCAAAACGTATAAAGATAATTGGTATTTTAGTACCTTGCGAGCCGTAACGGTCGTCCGTGAAATGACCCAAAACAATGGCGTGAATAATAATCAAGTATTTCCAGTAGGAAAAGCTGAATTTTCGCCCATAGCCTCCAATGAAACAGCAGAAGGTCGTGCAGAAAACCAGCGCATAGAAATCATCGTAAAGCCATTAAATAAAAACATGGTGAAAGAGGTGTTGAAAATAGTTAGTGGAGTGAGATAATTATTTTTTTGAACAGTATTGAAATTTCGGGGTTATTGAGGTGTCTGCGTTCTAGAATGTAATAAGTCAGCCTTTTTTGCTTAATATAATAAAACACTCAAATATGAAAATCTTTTTTACAACCCTTTTCTCCCTTTTCTCCCTTTTTGCCTTTACTCAGCAGCATAATTGGGTGCGAACCAGCCCAGGTGGTGGAGGAGCCATCAACTTGGTGGTGGCCACACCACCTGATGCACAAGGCAATAGCACAATTTTAGTTGCTTCTGATTTAAGCGGTGTTTATAGAAGCACCGATAATGGAGCCTCATTTGATGTGGTGGGAGCCACTCAAGGTCTTGAAGATACCCATATTAGCGCTTTTGGACTGGATCCGAATAACCCTCAAAAATTCTTTGTAGGGACGTACTTGTACTTGTATAAGACCGAAGATGGTGGTAATTCTTTTACGACCGTTTTTCCGACTGCGAATAATGAATATTGTTATGTAGAGGATGTCGTGATTGCGAAGTCCAATTCAAATATAGGTTATGTCACCTATCATCCGCTCGCATCTTCTAATGGAGAAGTGTATAAAACGACCGATGGGGGTAATACTTGGGGCTCCATTGTAGGCGAAAATCTACCAAATGATTTACGGCTTGTAAAACTCCTAGTGCATCCGACAAATGAAAATGTCGTCTATGTCCTTTCGGGAAAAACAAGATGGGGCTGCGGAAAAGCAGATTTATATAGATCGGAAGATGGTGGAGTCAATTGGACAAAAATTGGATTAACGGGCAGTCAAACGGCAAAAGATATTTTGGATTTTGATGTGCATCCGAATAACCCAGATGTAGTTTACATTAGTACTTTTAGATCGGTATATGTCGATAATGCTTCTTGTAGAGATTTAGATTTGGATGCTTATATTTATGAGCATCCGACAGAGAATTATGCCAGTGAAGGAGCCTTATATAAAAGTGATAATAAAGGAAGTACATTTGCCGAAATAGGGGCAGTTACCGGAATTATTAGTGTAGAGAATAATGTAGCAACAAACCAAAATCCACAAGTCATACGTGTGGTCAATTCGGTTCTTCCCTACGATTGGAATGACGACGCAGGTATTTGGACCACCACCAATGGAGGAACTACTTGGACACAAACCAGTGATATTGAAAATTGGAAAAAGGGATACACACTAAACCAATACTTTGCCTTTACACAAAGTTCAAATGGATATAACAAAACAGTCCAAAAAGATATTTTTAATCCAGATAGATTTTTTGGTTCCTTTGGACAATGGGCTTGGGCTAGCCTGACCCCTGGCGGTAATATGGATAATATTACAACTAAAGAAATTGGGGGAGCAGGTAGCGATCGTTGGTTGTCCACTGGCGTTGAAAATACAATCGGTACCTCCATGGATATTAATGAAACAGATCCAAATATTGTGTACATGGGTGGATATGACATTGGTTTTTGGTACACATTGGACGGTGGAGATTCTTGGAGAAGAAGACAACCTAATTACAATACTTATGGAAATTTGTATTCCTGGGATGTAGGTACTCAAGGGCAAATTGATGCTGCAATGGCAATGACAGGTGCAGGCAGTAATGTCATGAATATCGTAAGTGATCCTGTACGAACAAATGTAGTTTGGGCAACCTTTAGTAATGGACAGTATTATGATATAGTAGGGGTGGAGTCTGCTAAAACTGGGCTTTTTAGGAGTACAGATAATGGCGAAAATTGGACTTTATTATCTTCGGGTTTGCCTGCTTATGCAAATTCTGATATGATGTATGGCTTGACAATGGATATCAATAGTGGTACCGCTACAGGTGCCAACAGAACCCTTTATGTCACGGTAAATAGTGACGTGTATAAGTCCACAAATGATGGGGATACTTGGTCTAAACTAACCACGCCTACTGCGATGAAAGTTAAATTTTTGGAAGTTGATAAAGTAAATGGAACGGTCTATGCCGGCGGAATATCTGGGCTTTGGCGCTCTACGACTGGAGGAACTGCATGGACTAAAGTAAGTACAACAGCTATGGAAGCTTCTTCCACAAATATGTATCCTGATATTATTCCAACTTATGTAAGTTATGATAACGTTGGAAATATTACCCATCGACCATGGGAAGGTGTGTTTGATATTATGACTGACCCCAATCATGGGGATAGAGTATATGCGGTGGTGCATGCCCCAAACGGAAATACCCCAGGAGGTATTCAAGGAGGTTTGTATCGCTCCAATGATGCAGGAGCAACTTGGCTGCCAGTGCTTTATGAAGATCTTCACCTTCGTGGCGTTGCGATTGCACCCGCTAATTCAGAATTGGTATATGTGACTTCTTCAGAAAGTTATAATTCGGGTGGATTTGGAAACTCCGCAGGTGTTTTATATTCTAAACAAGGAGGCGCGCCTGGCTCTTGGCACCCCGCTAATGACGGCATGGCTTATCATTTTGCTGGAGCCATTGAAATTGAAACGGGGGATAATCCGCAAGTATGGACTTGGTCGTTAGGTACGGGAATGCAGAAAGCAGTCATTCCTTTTACCGTTTTGCCCGTGGAGTATCTGTCTCCTTTTTCCGCAAGGCTCTCACAAGGAGTGGTGCATCTAGATTGGGAAACAGCCGAAGAAGTGGACGCCGATTATTTTATTATCGAAAAATCTCCTAATGCTACGGATTGGTCTGAATTAGCGGTGGTCTCTGCCCAAAATAGACCAGCTCATTATACAAGAATAGATACGAACCCATTTGCGCCAGTGACCTACTATCGGTTGAAGCAAGTGGATTTGGATGGGCGTTTTGAATATTCGGGTATAGCTTCCGTTCAGGTATCTCCCCTTACGGGAAAAACAAATATCTACCCGAATCCAGCAAAATCTTTTCTTAAAATTCAAACCAATCAAAAAGTTGAATCTTTAAAATTAATAAATACACTTGGACAAGTAGTCCGATTTATAGATTCCCCAATCTCAAATACGTTGTCTTTAGAAGGTATTCAGCAAGGGATGTATTTCTTGAAAGTAAGAACGACTTATGGCAATAGTACACATCAATTGAGGATTACAGATTAAGACTTGACATATAGTTCAATATTAATAATTACAAAGGGCTGTCTTAAAAGACAGCCCTTTGCTATGCAACAATATAGCGAAAGGTTGGTTAGTAGGTGAATGAAAGAAAAATACAAACCAACTTATTATGATCTAGCGGAAGAACGAATTAATATTTGGACGCATGGTTTTGGAATTATAGCCAGTATTTTTGGACTGTATTTACTAGTGAGAAAAGCGACTCAGGTAGCAGATACTTGGGGGATGGTTAGCTACATGGTCTATGGATTGAGCTTAATCATTTTATATACAGCTTCGACGGCTTATCACGCTGCTAAGGGCTTGAAACTAAGAACTAGGTTGAATATTTTTGACCACGCGGCTATTTACGTTCTAATAGCCGGTACTTATACACCCTATGCCTTGATAACACTTCAAGGGTCCGTAGGATGGTGGGTTTTTGGGATAATCTGGTCATTTGCCTCTATAGGCGTTGTACTAAAATTATTCTTTACAGGAAAATATGACAAGTTATCAACAGTCATGTATGTTTTAATGGGTTGGCTAATGGTTTTTGCTGCAAAGCCGTTAACTCAATCACTGCCTAGCGAAGGAGTAGAATGGTTAATTTGGGGCGGAGTCGCCTATACAATCGGAGCAATACTATATAGCTTCAAACGGCTTAAATACAACCATGCGATATTTCATATATTTGTTTTATTGGGCAGCTTGTTTCATTTTATTTCTATATATTATTATTGTTGATGAACTAGTTCAGGGTACAGACCTACTTACTTAATGACCATAAGTTCCCCTCTTGTGTCGCTTATGCCTAACAACTAACAACTAACCCCTTAACAACTAATCTCTAACCCCTTACTCCAGCCTTAAATGCAAGCGACAAAGAATTCACACAATGCCTAGTATTTTTCTCAGTTAATTGTTCACCCTCAAAAACGTGACCTAGATGCCCATTACAAGTCGTACAGATGATTTCAATACGGCGACCATCCGCATCGGGCACTCTAGAGACAGCCCCTTCGATTTCTTGATCAAAAGAAGGCCATCCACAGCCCGAATCAAATTTAGAGTTACTTGTGTAAAGTGGGGCATCACACTGCCGACAATGATAAGTACCCTCCACAAAGTGTTTGTCGTATTCACCTGTAAAGGCACGTTCCGTCCCTTTTTGGATGATAACAAAAAATTCTTCGGGTTTTAGTTCGTTGTATTTTTTCTTTTCCATGATTGATTTTTAATTCTTGGAGAAAAGGCCTTTATTCCATTTTGGGCGGTGGCTTAATTTTTCAAAGAGTAGGAAGACGACTACCGAAATAATAACACCCGCAATGCTCCCAGCCAAAACATCTTTTAAAAAGTGATGTCCCAGATATACTCTAGAAATAGCCACACTAACAGCGAGCAATAAAAAGAAAACGCCCGAAATAGATTTTTGTTTGGAGTATAAAGCAAAGAGCGTGAAGATAGCAAAGCCGACCAAAGTATGCCCTGATGGAAAACTAGTATGTCCTGTAAGAATATCCACGCCCTCGACAGATATCAATTCATCGAGCCGACCCAGTTCTCGGAAAAACAAGGCAGGACGAGGGTGGGCAAAATAATCTTTTCCTAACCAGACGACCAGAAGAGAAAGGGCTAGAGTTGTCAATAAACTCAATGTTTTTCGGTAATTTCTAAAAAGTAAATAACCTAGAAGAAACGAAATAACAACAGGTTCAGCCAATAGGGTTAGATAACTAAATACAGTATCTAAAAAGCTTTTGCGAAAGCGAACAAAATATAAATTCTCATCGCCCCATGTAATTTGACTTAAAATAATGAGTCCAATTAGGAATAAAAAAAGGTAGCCTCCAAAAAAATATTTATTATTTTTCAGTATTTTCCATAGTGCATTACTATTAGATTGTCGGATCATGGTCTCTTTAAAATTGAAAAAGTTTTGAGTCCCGCATCGCTTGTCGAGTTAAATAAAAACCAATCGGTAATAGTACGATTGAGCCCAAAAACGCGGCTAACCATACACTTAATTCCCCTTCAATAATCATCTTTTTACCAACCATAGTGAACATAATAAAAACAATGAAAAAAGCAATCGCAACTAATAAGGGATAGCCAAATCCTCCCTTTCTGATGATGGCTCCCATCGGAGCGCCAATGAACAAGAAGACGATACACACAAAAGCCAAATTGAATTTTGACAATAATTCAAACCAAAAAAGATTTAGTTTTCTATCAATTCCATTTCGAGAAGAAACGGATCTAGCAGCACTACTTTCTAGTCGAGCTAAGGAACTTTTGGCTTTCGCTAATATTCCGTTGCGTTTTAGTTTGGGAAATGTCTGTGCAAAATATTGAATGGTGTCTGTATTAAAATCTATTTGAACGAGTGTTTTAGACTTTTGGAGACCTTTTTGTTTTCTACGTTTCTCTAATAGTTTATTAGTAGCGGCACTTTGTTCTAATTGCGCGGTTTTGAATTTTGTGGGTGCATAATTGTAAAAGCCGCTTGAGACACTTTTTAGTGAGTTCAATTGCCGGGTCTTTTTTGCCTTTAAAGAATCAATGGCAACTAATAATTGACCGATATTAAGCATAGATTGATGAGACTTAAAGCGGTCTTCATCTGTTGGATCAATTTGAAATTCTGAAAGGTCAAATATTTTGCGCCAGCTAGAAAACTTAGTCCGAATGAGCGGGTATTTCTTTTTAGGATTTTTATATTTAGAGGGTTCTGCATAGCGCCAACCTTCTTCTAATTGCATGACAAAATATTGCTTGTCATCAGTGGTGTACATTTGACCTTTTTTTGCAATGATTTCACTGGTTTCGCCTGTTCCAGTTCCATGATTAATAATCAAAACGTCCTTCAG
>CAYRVZ010000078.1:0-2643 GCA_964427815.1 uncultured Saprospiraceae bacterium
GGCAAAAGTACTAAAAATATGCTTCCTTCGATTGCGCGACTATTCTTATTTGGTCGAGCAGGTCAAATGGTATGTTGAACGAGTATATTCTAGCTTGTAGCAAAACAAGTCGTATCTGTCCCCGCTGGCGGCCGCCAGCGGACAGATACGTTGCGTTCTGGTACAGGCTCCTACGATTTATTATTGTGCACCGTATTGCTCCTGCGGGGCAGACTGTCTATAAATTGTCTAGGCGATTCACCTCAAAAGGGTATCCGTGAAAATCCAAAAAATCCGTGTCCCTCCTCCTAGCTATACCCCATAAACTTCAAAGTTCGGGTGTCATTTCTCCATTTTTCTTTGACCTTGACAGTGATTTCTAAAAACACTTTGGATTGCAACCATTCCTCTAAGTCTAATCTAGCCTCAGTCCCTAACTTCTTAATAGCAGAGCCCCCTCGTCCGATGATGATGGATACCTGACTTTTTCTTTCGACAAATATAATGGCACGTATCCGGATTAAATCCTTTCCCTTCTTTGTTTTCGTTTCCTCAAATTCCTCCACATTTACATCACTCGAATAGGGGATCTCTTGCCCATAGAGCAATAGTATCTTTTCACGGATGATTTCGGATACAAAAAATCGCTCGGGTCTATCTGTTAACTGATCGGGCGGATAGAAGGGTTCACCTTCCGGCAAATAGGAAAGTATTTTTTCTTTCAAAAAGGAAATGCCTAAATTATCAGAAGCAACAATTGGTATAACCTCCTTAGAATCAATTAGTTCTGACCATTCAGCGATAAGGGATTTTAAGGCATCTTGACTGATTAAATCTATCTTGTTAAAGATGAGAATTACGGGTACTTTGGATTTGTTGAGAATGTCAATAATACCATCTTCGGCTTCATAAGTTTCCATTACATCCATGACAAATAACATCAAGTCAGCGTCTTCCAAGCAAGATTTCACAAAGCTATTCATCACTTCATGCATCTTGTAAGAAGGCTCTTCCACATATCCAGGGGTGTCCGAATATACAATCTGATAGTCATCTTCGGATACAATCCCAATAATACGGTGTCTAGTTGTTTGGGGTTTGTGCGTAATGATGGCCATTCGTTCGCCGACCAGCGCATTCATTAACGTAGATTTTCCAGCATTAGGTTTACCTACTATATTCACAAATCCAGATTTGAAAGTCATATTTTATTTTTAAAGATGGGCATTAGTGGCAGTATGCTTATATCAATGCAGAAGTTTCTGGAAAGTTGCAATTTTTTCGGAAACGAGCCGAAAAGTTAATTCAGGATCCATTTCCCGCCAGGGGATACCATTAAAATGAGCACCAAAATTGATATATTGTGCAAGCATGTCACCCATTTCGTCTTGAATATGATCAAAAGTGTCCAGGAAGGTGATCCATCCACCGCTTTCGCAAATATCTTCATGCCATTCCTCATAATAATCCTCATCCCCAGTATGAAAATTGAGTAAATTACCGCAGAAGAAAATAAATTTGTGGATGTCAGCGTCGATGAGCACATCAATAATACTACGTTTCAGGAGCATGACGTCATTTTGGACAATGTCGTTCCATTCGCCTATCAGTTCAATCAGTGCATATTGTCCATCATAGTCAACAAAGATAATTTTTAAGAAGAGGGTAGGAGAACCACAATCATCCCATTGGGGATGAATGACATAATTATAAATAGCATCTGAAAATTCAAACTCACTATGGATTTTTCCGAAAAAGGGGGATTGGGGATCATCCTCTGAAATGTAATAATCCCGCCATTTGTAAAAAGGCTCTATATCATGCATAATTAACTAATCCTTGTGTTCGTTTTTTTCGTACTTCATATGACAGGTAGGACAGGTCCCAGGTTCATGACTTCCGCTTCCTTCACAATGCATCGGACAGACATAATCGGACGTAAATTCGGGACCTTTGTCTGTGGTTTGAGCATCCGAACAAGAGGAAAACCACAGAAATGTCATTAATAATAACGAAATCACACTTATTTTCTTAATTATTTTCATCTTAATATTTTAAGGTTGAAAGAGGCTGCAAGTTAGTATAAAAGTTATGAATTATAACTACTTTAGGGAATTATTGGGACTATTACATATAAATTTGAGCGTAAGAAGGTATTGGATGGGAGAGGTCCTTGAAATGATATAATACGTTAAAATGATAATAGTAATAGGGCTTTTGGTATTAAAAAGGAAGCTTGTTTATTATCAAAAATGAATAAAAAAGGAAAATTTAAGTATTAAATTCTAACAAAAAAGGAATTCAAAATAGTAAGTGGGTAATATCAAAAAAAGAATCAAAAGTGTAGTAACATTTATTAATAGCCTACGTTCTGATAATCAATTACTTGCGTAGATTTGTTTTTTTAATATATTAAACATATCTTTGCGCATCATTTTTAACGAAAAACGCAATAATGAGTAAAAGTAAGTTTACCAAATCTCAAATCAAAGAGTTGATTGAGGTTTACCAAGTGGAAGTAAAAAAATTAGCTTTCCAAACACAAACAGTGCGAGCTACCATCGCCAAATTAAAAGCAGATATGAAAAAGGCTCCAGCAGATGCTAAGCCGAAACCTGCAAAGAGAAAAGTTGCCAAGAAAGCTGCACCAAAGAAAGTAACGAA
>CAYRVZ010000078.1:2743-10597 GCA_964427815.1 uncultured Saprospiraceae bacterium
AAGAGAAAAGTTGCCAAGAAAGCTGCACCAAAGAAAGTAACGAAAAGAAAAGTTGCCAAGAAAGCTGCACCAAAGAAAGTAACGAAAAGAAAAGTTGCTAAGAAAGTTGCACCAAAGAAAGTGACGAAAAGAAAAGTTGCTAAGAAAGTTGCACCAAAGAAAGTGACAACGAAGAAAGTAGTTAAAAAAGTTGCAAAACGTATTACCAAAAAATCTGATGGTAGAAAAGGTAATGCCGGAAGAAAGGCAGTTGTTACGCCATGGGATAAATTTGTAATGGCTTCAATTAAAGAAGCAAAGAAAGGTTTAGTGAGTTCGGATTTATTCAAAGCTGTCAAGTCTAAGGCTCAAAAAGCTAAGGAATACAAGAATGATGCTGTCACGAAGACATTGATTAATCGTTCTTTACAGAAGCTGGTTAATAAGCAAAAAGAGCTTGCTAAGTATAAGCATGCGGGGAGAGGATTTGCCTATGGACTTCCTTCTTGGGGGTCAAAAGGTCGTTTGAAACCTGCCTACAAAGCGTAAGATTTTAATTAAAATGGCGGGACTTGTCCCGCCATTTTTTTATAGATATAGTAAACAAGACACGCTTTAGTGTGTCTTATAGGAAACTATCAAAATGGAGGAGAAGCTAAGAAGTGAGTACCTAGCCAAAACTTTTCAAGGATTGGAAGATATCCTAGCAGAAGAGCTAGAAAGCCTAGGGGCGATAGAAATAAAAATTAGAAAAAGAGCTGTGCTCTTTCAAGCGGATATGGAAACCTTTTATAAGGTTAATTATTTAAGTCGGCTGGCCAGTAGGTTTTTGCGGCCAGTGATGAGCTTTAGAGCTTCGTCGTATGAAGAACTATACGACGAGATGAACAGCATTGACTGGCCTAGTATTTTTCATCACGACCAAAGTTTTGCTGTGTCCAGCGTGGTCAAATCCCATATCTTTAAGCATTCTGAATATACGACTCTCAAAGTGAAAGATGCCATAGTCGATCACTTTAGAAACCGTTTTCGCAAGCGTCCTTTTGTCGAAAGATATGAGCCCGATATTCGTGTGCATGTCCACATCAATGACCAAAATGTAAGACTCTATTTGGATGCCTCGGGAGAATCCCTACACAAACGAGGTTATCGACAAGACGATACCTTTAGAGCGCCCTTGAGTGAATGTCTAGCGGCGGGTATGTTGATTAAAGCAGGTTGGGACGGGTCTAAGGATTTAGTTGATCCCATGTGTGGTTCGGGTACCTTATTGATTGAAGCAGGAATGATTGCAAGGAATATTGCTGCTCAAAGATATAGAACTTATTTTAGCTTTCACAATTGGCTTGATTTTGACCCAAAATTATGGAAGAAAATCAAGCAAGAAGCTAAGGAAAACGAACGTGTTTTTGAGTTTGCTATCTCTGGTTATGATTACAATCAAGAAGCCTTAAATAGTGCCACTGCCAACTTGAGGGGGGCAGGGCTGAAAGGTTACACCAATTTAACTTTAATGGATATTAGGGATATGCCCGTTCAGAAGAATCCTGGGTTCTTAATTGTCAACCCGCCCTATGGGGATAAAATAAAAGTGGCTGATATTGACCAGCATTACAAAGATCTGGGAGATATGCTCAAACAAAAATTTAATAATTGGGAGGCTTGGGTGTTTACCGCAAATATGGATGCCCTAAAAAATATTGGCTTAAAAACCTCCAAACGAATCCCTCTTTTTAATGGTCCGAAAGAGAGCCGTTTGTGTCTGTATGAAATGTACTAATGGTATGCTTTAGACTAATTGCGGTTCACTCAAAAATAATAATAGGCTTGCTTGGCTCAAAAGGTAAACACTTTTTCTTGAGATAAATTGACGAAGGATTCTCGACCACATCTAAATTAATAAAAATAAGGAGATTTATGGGGTGCAGAACCTATTTTTTGTCACACAGCTATACTTTTTTGGGTTGATTGTTTCTGCATCATGTCCCATATTCAACAGAAGGTAAAGACTTTTAGAGAGAACCTTATTTACGGACTATTTGACAGTATTGGCGTTTGTGACTAGCTTGATCAACTCCTTCGGGTTCGCATGGGTAATATCAAAAATATGGGCTTCTGGTATGGGAAATAAAGCTTGCAATTCAGGAATAAAATCCCTTCGTACCACCCATATTTGTTGAGTAGTAGGGTGGTGATGTAATAAATGGGACAACCCCTCAAACCAGCCTTCTTTTTCTCTAAATTCAAATCGACCTACCTCATCAATCAAAACAACGCTACTTGGCGTAATGTTTTTTAATAAGTCATTACCACGCCTTAAAACACTCGGGTCAAAAGAGAAACTGCCAAAATTAGCCCATTCTTTACGGATTTCTCGAATACAAAGTAAATGCTTTTGCTGGCTTTTGATGTTTTCGATCTGAAAACTGTGTCTGCGGTTACCCGAAAAAGTGCCATGTGCCAAAAATCCTTCTACGGATACCTTTTGCTTTTTTAACGCTTCTACAACTGCTTGCGCAAAGGTAGTTTTACCTTCATGCACACCTCCCGTAATGATGTAGATGTGGTCAAATTGTTCATTGCGTTCATTAAATTGAAGCAACAACCCTTCTGATTTAGCCAAAATGTTAGGAATGATATTGCGGGTATCTTTAGTGAAGTTTTTGCCAGAAGGCAATGCCCCAATCAAGGCTGGAAGAGCAGAAAAAGAAAGGTTTAAGGAATTGTATAGTGCAGAAAAACCCTTTTTTGTCAATAAGCTCTTGACTATGGGGCTTCGTAATTCTATACTGATAGCCGAAAATCCCATAATGATTATCAACGCCCTAAAGTTCATTTTTAGACCTACCATCAAACCACGATAAGAAAAGAAATAACCGGTTTGGACCCATTCCAAAAAAACAGCTGCAATTAATGTGATAAGTGCAAATTGAATCCATAAACTGCCTTTTTTTAAGCGCCCCAATGCTTTTTTGTATCGGAATAAAATTAGACTAATATAGACAACTCCTGCAATCAAGCCTCCGTATAAAAAGGAAATATTAATCAGCCACATTGATCCAATCATGGCGGTTATTAAAATTAAAATTTTTAGCAAAGGGTTCTTATTTTGGGCATCAGCACCAATGGAAAAGCGACGCTCATCCTTTTGCGCAAGTGAAAGGAAATCAAGTTCTGAAATTGGATTCTTTAAATAATTCTTTCCTGAAAAATAGCCAAAAACTGCGGATAATAGACCAATTAAGCTATAGATCCCAAATATGCTCACAATTAATAATCTGGGATTTAGATCTTCCCAACCCGTAATTTTTACTAGGTAAAAATAAAAAGGTTTTGTTATGGCTACCAAGTCATATCCAAAATGAACCAATAACATTCCAGCCTTTTGTAGCAATGTACTACTAACGGCTAACGCTCCAGCTACGGTATAGGCTAGTAGGTTTCTACCCAATAACCTAGAGGTGTACTCCAAGAGAAAAGCTTCCAAAAAGATACCTATCATCGGTCCAAAAATAAAAGCACTCGGTGAGATGGATTTCATCAAGGCACAAATTAAACCTGCACGGATGATGATGCCTGGTTCTTTCCAGATTTGCATGAACGCAACCAACAAAAAGACACTCGCAGCCGATAAGAAAGTACCCGAAAAAGGAATCTTTAAATTGTGTAAAAAACTGCCTACGACAATCTCAAAAGCAGCCCATACACTCCCGAGTACAGCTGCTTTTAGCCATTTTTGATTTAGTTTTTTTTGCTTCACTAATTTTTGTAACCACCGAAGGTAAGAAGAATTAGTTGGATGGACAAAAAAATCTAACGGCTGCAGATTATATAGCCTCTATAACGTCTAAAAATTTGGTCATGGGTTGTGAACCAACAAATTCATGCGTTTCATTTATAACAATTTTGGGAACACCCCTCACACTATATTTTTGCGAAAGCCCTGGAAAGGTAGTCGCTTCTACCATGTCGGCTTTGATATGCGGATTCAGCATGGCTAGGCGGTGACCCAGCAATACTGGACCTGGACAATAGGGACAAGTAGGGGTAACAAATACCTGGATGTGTATATCTTTGTCTATTGCTTTAATTCGGGCCATAATTTCCTCGGATAGCGGCTCTTCAAAACCACCGACCTCTCGAATAGAGCCAACGAAAGAATTGATCTCATAACCCGCAGGGATACCAAAAAAGCGAATCCCAAAGTCTGTACCATCTTTATCCACAATCGCAATTGCGGGAGTTCTCTCCACATTGAATTTTGTGAAAACCTCAGGTGATTCGTCTAGGTCATGAATTTTTACAGATATATGCTCATTCATGGCTGCAATCTCTCTTACAAAAGCTTGAGTTTGATCGCAAGATTCACAGACCGTTTGTCTGAAATATTCAATTGATATGTTTTTGGGTAAGTCACCGATTAACTCAGTAAGTTGTTTTGTTACTTTTTCATCAAATAGTGCCATGGATATGCGTTTTAGTTTTTTATTTATTGAAGTGCAAAGTTACCGACTTAATGAAGGCATAGTTTGTAATGTAGGTCACAGAAGGAATTAGGTAATTGTACCCCCACAGCTTGAGCCGGCTCCCGCTGTGCAGCCATAGCAATGTTGCCCCAAAATCACTTGACGCTCAGTCAGTGACTCCACATTGAAATCATTTATGTGTTGTACAGAACAGGCAACCTTCAAGTCAAGCATCTGATTGAAATCACAATCGAATAAATAACCATCCCAGCCAACGGATATCGTATTTCTGCACATCAAACCGTCCACCGTTGAAGGGTTATATGCCTCTAATAACTGCTCCATGTAGAATTCATAATTATCGTTTTCAATCAAGTAATCCAGAAAACGATTGATAGGGAGATTGGTAATAGCAAAAAGTTGATTGAATACTATCTGATGTCTCCTGAGCAATTGCCTTTTAAATTCTGCTTCCAATTCTAATTGATTACCTGGCAATATCGCCCCCGTTGTGTTATAAACCAAATTAAAAATAAGCCCTGAATTGGGTTGCCCGTAGCCTGCTGTATTGAGCATCTTGATGGCTTTGATGGAAGCCTCAAAAACACCATCACCACGTTGCTTATCGGTGCGTTTTGCACTGTAAAAGGGTAGGGATGAAACCACTTCTACTTGATGCTTGGCAAAAAAATCTGAGAGATAATGATATTTTTTATTAGCCGTTATAATGGTCAAATTACTTCTGACTATTATTTTTTTTCCAATCTCCGAGCAGGATTCCACAAACCATTTAAAATGGGGATTCATCTCAGGTGCACCGCCCGTCAAATCTACCGTGTGAATACCCCGATGCTTGCGCAAAATAGCTAAACAAATCTCAAGTGTTTCCTTTGTCATGATCTCTTTTCGATCGGGACCCGCATCTACATGACAGTGGGTACAAGTCTGATTACACATTTTTCCGAGATTGATTTGAAAAACTTCTAATTCATTGACTGTCAACGGATAATGACCAATTTCGGCAATTTTATCAGCAAATTTATCAAAGACTTTTAAGGAATCCTGACCATTGATTATTTTTAATTGCAGGTCTAAATTGTTGAGCGTTGAATTCTTACTTTTAAGCGATTTCGTTTTTTGTCTTGTACCCTTTTTATTGTGATTATTGGTCGCCATTTTAGCTCATTTTGTTTACTTGATTCATCATTTGGACACTAAAGGCTAGCGTCGCGCCACCCTTGATGGCTGCTCCCACATGAACGGCTTCCATCATCTGTTCTTCATCACAACCGCTTTTTAAGGAGGCTGTTGTGTAGGCATCAATGCAATAGGGACATTGCACGACATGTGCGACGGCAAGGGCGATGAGGTTTTTCTCTCGAACGGTCAAAGCGCCTTCTTTGAAAACTTCATTGTACCAAGAAAAGAATTTTTTACCCATCTTCTCTTGAAAGTCGGTAATGTTTCCAAATTTTTTTAAATCTTCTGGATCGAAGTATTTTTTATCACTCATAGCTGTTTGTTTTAAGGATAGCTTATTTAATAAGTCAAAGATAATCAAATACATAGGTTTTTATATTGTAACTTTGCACTTTGTTACGAACAGGACATTTTTTCCGAAAGGATCTATAAAAGCCGACCAAATGGATACTAAAGAAGAACAAGAATGGATTTCTAAACGGGTTTTTATGGTGGATCCCAAGCAGACACCTATCCGAATTGATAAGTTTTTGATGGATCGAACTACTCAGATTTCCCGTAGCAAAATGCAAGCGGCTATCAAAGGAGAACGTATTTTGGTCAATGATAAGCCCGTTGCCGTAAACTACAAAGTACGCCCTAATGATGAGATAGTCATGCAGTTGGATAAACCTATTGATCCCGATTATACTATACAAGCTGAGGATATACCGATCAAAATAGAATATGAGGATGATGATTTATTGATTGTTAATAAGGAGGCAGGTATGGTCGTTCATCCAGGTGTGGGCAATCCTTCAGGGACATTGGTTAATGCCTTGGCGGGCTATTTTAAGAACAAAGAATTGCCCATAAAAGAAGGAAATATGGGGGATCGCCCTGGGCTTGTCCATCGTATTGACAAAAACACCTCGGGGCTTTTAGTGATTGCTAAAACAGAAAAAGCAATGACACACCTGTCTAAGCAATTTGCCGATCATAGTTTGGATAGAAAGTACTATGCATTGGTATGGGGAGATGTGGAAGCGGAAACAGGAACTATCGAAAACTATATCGGTCGTAATCCCAAAAATAGAACAGAACAGATTGTTGTTGAAGATGAAACTCAAGGGAAGTGGGCTGTAACTCATTACAAAGTCGTTTCGAGATTTTATTATGTAACCTTAGTAGAATGTCAATTAGAAACTGGGCGGACGCACCAGATTAGAGTGCACCTGAAAAGCCTTGGGCATCCGCTTTTTAGTGATGATAAATACGGAGGAGATCGTATTTTAAAAGGCACTGTTTTTACTCGATATAAGCAATTTGTACAGAACTGCTTTAAGATATTGTCTAGACAGGCATTACATGCCAAAACACTTGGTTTTGTGCATCCAACGACTGGAAAACGAATGCTTTTTGAGTCTGAATTACCAGCCGATATTCAAGAAGTTTTGGATAAATGGCACCACTACTTAAGCCATAGAAAAGATGTTTTAGAAAATGAATAATCTCTCTTACATGACTTTAGAAGAAAGAGTACAAGTACTGGTCGAATTGGGTGAGCTATTGGCGCAAAAAAATGAATCCTTAGCAGCTGTTGTTCAACAGGCTTACGCAGAAAATCGTTGGTTTGTACCCGAAAATTCTTATGTCGCAATTGAATCTATTAGAACCGAATTTCTAGTGGATGATAAATTGCGAAAGTGGATTGGGCACTATGATATTAATAATATGAAGCCTAAGATTGTTGGGTTAATATTAGCTGGAAATATACCATTAGTGGGCTTACATGATCTATTGACGGTGTTTATGTCTGGACATATTGCCATGATAAAATTATCTTCTAAGGACAATGCTTTGATGCAGTTCGTAGTGGATTCGCTTGCGCAAATAGACCCTCGGACTAAAGCGTTTATTCAAGTAGTAGAACGCCTTAAAGACTTTGAGGCGATAATTGCAACGGGTAGTGATAATACCGCTCGTTATTTTAAATCTTACTTCGGAAAATATCCTAACATAATTCGGCACAATAGAAATTCAATAGCCATATTGACTGGAAAGGAGACACAAGCAGAGCGTCTAGCATTGGGTAAAGATATTTTTACTTACTTTGGTCTGGGTTGTCGGAATGTGTCTAAGATTTATGTGCCTACGGGATATGAATTTCAGCCGTTACTGGAAGACTTACATGAGTTTAATCAGATAGTTTTGAATGATAAGTATAAGA